>JAVHVL010000482.1:0-6587 GCA_032160565.1 Pseudonocardiales bacterium
TCCGCGATGGCTCCTCGCCTGCTCTTCGATGACCTGACGACATCGGGTGTCGTCGATCTCATCGCCGCGCACCGGCACGTCGTCCTCGCGGCGGGCGGCGCCTCCCCCGCTGTCTCGAACGGCTACACAGCGGCGACACTGCACTCGGAACTGGAGCTGCTCGAGCTGATCCTCAGCGCTGCCCGCGTACGGCTCGGTCAAGGGCTGACGTATCTGTCGTCCGGTGGCGCGGTGTATGGGGACGCGCCGACGGTGCCCACCCCAGAGAGCTGCCGCAGCGTGCCGATCAGCGACTACGGATACGCGAAGCTCGCCGGCGAGGAGCTCGTGCGGGTTGGCGTCGAGGAGTACGGCGTGCGCGCCCGGATCATGCGCGTCGCCAACGCGTACGGGCCCGGGCAACCCAGCGCCGGTGTCCAGGGCGTGGTAGGTGCGGCCTTCAGGGCGGCCATGACGGGCGAGCCGATGATGCTCGTCGACGGTGGGCGGGTGGTGCGGGACTTCGTCTACGTTGACGATGTCGTCGCGGCGATCCTCGCGACCATGGATCTGGCGGAGGACATCGCGGTGCTCAACGTGGGATCAGGCGTGGGCACCTCCATCGCCGAGGTCGTGCGCCTGGTCACGGCCGTGACTGGCCTGACGGTGCCCACGTTCATGGAGGACACCCGCCCCTTCGACGTGCGCACCAGCGTCCTGGACATCCGGGAGCTGCAGCGCCGCGTGGCCTTCGTCCCCACGACCCTCGAGAACGGTCTCGAGCGGACGTGGGCCAATGCGTGCGACAGCCGGCTTCGTGCCTGAACACGCCCGGATCCGGCCGCTGCGGCGGGTTGTCAGCGCGCTCGCATCATCGGTGGGTGCGACGACTGTCGGATCGATCGACGCGGCGGCTCGGCGGAGGCAGACCGACAGTGATGTTCTGATCCTCGAGGGCTGGCTCGACGCCACGCGGTGCCGCCCCGCGCCCCGGGTTCTCATCGTGCAGGCCGACGGCGAGCAGTTCGCCTGCGTTTCCGTCGACGCCCTCGGACCGCTGTGGCCGACCACCTCCCCCGGGATGACGCCGTGGCGCATCGAGCTGCCCGCAGACGGACTTCGCAGTCACGCTCGGGTCGAGGTGCTGGCAGTCACCGCCCGTGCGGCTACCAGCCTCGGGGTGCGCCTCGTGGCGCCGACCCCGGCTGACCCAGTGACTGACCGGCTCCCGATGACCGCAGCCGGTTCGCTCGACGAGCCCCGACCTGAGTCGGTCATCGAAATGCCGGCGTGCCGCATCTCCGGCTGGGTGCTGGTGGGCGGCAGCGCGGCCGATCACATCGAGGTGTTCGTCGATGACGCCCCCGCGCGTCGGCTCAGGCGCGGGCTGCCGCGCACCGATGTCGGCGTCGGCGCGGCGAGCTACACCTGCGGCTTCGACGACATCATCCCGCTGCCGCCGCGTCCGGACGGCACGCCGATCGTGATCCGTGTTCGGGCCGTCGGCGTGGACGGTTCGACCTGGCATGCCGAACCGGTGACGGTGACCATGCGCCCCCGCGAGCCCGCGAGCGACGCTCCCGCAGCGATCACCATGCCTCCGCTCTCCGCCGAGGTCGGCCGCCGGCTGGATCGAACGCGGCCCGGCGAACCCCTACGGGTAGCCGTGTTCACACACTCGCTGCGGATCGGCGGCGGCGAGCTGTACCTGCAACAGTTGCTGTTGCGGTTGGCTGCCGTCCGCGGGATCGAGCTCCTGGTCGTCTCGCCGCAGGACGGGGCCTTGCGGACGGAGCTGGAGGCGGCGGGCATATCCGTGCACGTCACGCACGGCTACCCCGTCGACAGCGCCCACTACGCCGGCGCCCAGGTGGAGTTGCGCAGCCTCGCGGAGCGATGGGGCGCGGACGCGGCACTTGCGAACACCCTAGGTACCTTCCCGGCGGTGGACGCCATGACCGCCGCCGGAATCCCGGTGGTCTGGGCAATCCACGAGTCGTTCGAGCTGTCCGTGTTCGAGCACCTCAACTGGGGTAGCAAGGGACTTGATCCCGCGGTCTCCACACGAATGCGCGCGGCCCTTTCGGCGGCGGATGTCGTGGTGTTCGAGGCATCCTCGACGCTCGATCTCTATTCCCGCGACGTGCCGGACATGCGGGCTCGGCTCGTGCCGTACGGCGTCGTGTCGTCGAACATCGCCGCCTACATCGATGCCACCAGCCGGCCGGAACTTCGCGCCGCGACAGGTTCTGCCGACGACGACATCGTGTTCCTCTGTGTCGGCGTCTTCGAACCTCGCAAGGCGGTCCTGGCATTGGTCGCGGCCTTCGGGGAGGTTGCGTCTCGCTACCCGCAGGCCCGCCTCGTCCTGGTGGGAGGTCACCGGTCCCCGTACGCCGACGCGGTGCGGGACGCGATCACGTCACTCGATCTGAGCGAACGTGTCGACGTCGTCGAGATCAACCCGGATGTCTATCGGTGGTACCGGATCGCGGATTTCATCGTCAGCGCGTCCGATGTCGAGTCACTGCCACGCTCATTGCTCGAGGCGATGACGTTCGCGGTTCCCGTCATCGCGGCCAAGAGCTTCGGCACCGTGGATCTCGTCGTGGACGCCGACAACGGTTTCCTCTGCAACGCGAACTCGCACGTCGCGCTGGTCGCGGCACTCCTGCGCGCGCTGCGCCTGAGCCCGGCGCAGCGAGCCGAGATGGGGCGGCGTTCCTCGCAGCGAGTGACGGAGCTGGGCGGACAGGACTACCACGAGGACTACGGTGCGCTGCTGGCCAAAGCCGCAGCCGAGAACAGGATCCGAAATGCATGACACGGAAATGGACTGGGAGCACAGCGGCGAGCGCATGGTTCCTGAATTCGCCGCGGGCACCGTCCTCGAGGCGGAGCACCTCGCCCGGTACCGGTTCGCAGCGCCGCATGTGGCCGGGAAGACAGTTCTCGACATCGGGTGCGGCGTCGGGTGGGGCAGCCGCCTGTTGCTCGACGAGGGGGGCGCCGCGACGGTGACCGGCGTCGATCTGTTCGCACCGGCGATCGAGTACGCCGAGCAGCACTTCGGCGGACCCACATACCTCGTCGGTGACATGACCGCTTTGCCGGTCTCCGACGCCAGCGCAGACGTCGTCGTCTGTTTCGAGGCGCTCGAGCACGTCCACGACCATCTGGCCGTCCTGGCAGAGGTGCGCCGCGTGCTGCGCCCCGACGGTCTCTTCTTCGTCTCTTCCCCGAATCCCGACGTCTACCCTGAGGGCAATCCTTACCACCTGCACGAAGTACGGCCCGACGAGCTGCGCCGCTCCATTGCTGACGAATTCGGTTCGGTACGCCTCTTCTCGCAGGAGCTCCTGGTCGCATCAGTGGTCAGCGAGCGCGGCAGTGCTGCGGCCGCAGTGCATACCACTCGGACCGGCGCGCTCGACGGCCTCACCGAGCAGTACGGCATAGCCGTCGCGGGCGACGGCGAACTTCCGGCCCTGTCGCCGAATCTCGTCCTCACCGTCTCGAGCCAGCTCACCCATCTCGAGCGGGCCCACGCCGACCTCCAGCAGGACCGGGACCATTTTCAAGCACAGGCTGAGGAGGTCGCGGAGGAGCATCGGCGGTTACGGGACACCGCCGAAAGCGCGGGCGCCAACGCTCAGCTGTTGCAACAGCAGGTTCGCACCCTCCAAGAGGAACTCGTCGATGCCGGGCGTGCGCTTCGGGGCGTCATGGACGAGCGCGACATCGCCGCTGCTCGAGCGGAGGAGGCTGAGCGGCAGATCGCCGAGGACAGCAGCCGCACCGAGCTCGAGAGCACACGAATCGAGCGCGACGAGGTCCTGCTCGCACTGCTTCAGAGCGAGCAGGAACGGGCACGCCTGGTCCTCGAGATCGCAGAGCTCGCTGCCGGCCCCGACACGGATGTCGTCGAGCAGCTCACGGCGGTGGCTGCCGCACTCGCTGAGCAGGTGACCGAGTTGCAACGCAGCTCGAGCTGGCGGATAACCGCTCCTCTTCGACGCGCCAGGGACGCGCAGTTGCGCCTGAGGGAGTCCGGGAGACTTCGGTGATCGAGCGCATCGCGTTCGTCTCGCCGCCGGGCTCCAGCGCCTTCATGGCCGAACTGCTCGCCGTGGTCGCGGACGCCGTCGAGGATGTGGGCTTCCCGACCGTCCGGCACACCGGCACGGTGACGGAGGTCGACGACGGCAGAACTGCCTGCGTCGTCGTTCCGCACGAGTACGCAGCCGTCGCCGCCCCGCCACCCGCGCACCTGCTCGACCGGATGATCGCGTTCGGCGTGGAGCACCCCGGTACGGCCACCTTCGAGGCGTCCCTCGCCGCGTCGGCCGGCTTCGCCGCGCACTTCGAGATCAACGCCAACTCGCTGGAGGAATCACGTCGGCGCGGTGTGCGAAGCGAGCGATTCGAACTCGGGTACCACCGACGTTGGGATCGCCGCCAACAAGGCTCGCCGCGGGACATCGACGTCGTCTTCCTCGGCACCGCCGATCCGCGCCGGCTCGCCCTGCTCGCGACGATCAGCCCCTCGCTCAGATCGCACCGCTACGAGCTGTTCGTCCCTCCACACGAGCCGATGACCAGGCCCCGCCCTGACTTCCGGCTTGCCGAGCAGAAGTGGGACATCCTCGCCCGCAGCCGGACCTTGCTCAACCTGCACCGCGAGGGCAGCACGGCATTCGAGTGGGTGCGTTGCCTCGAGGCGATCTGCAACGGCGCTGTGGTCGTCACCGAGCCGTCGACGGGCTTGGCACCGCTGGTGCCGGGCGAGGACGTGATCGTGGCCGAGCCGCACCGCCTCGGCCCCGTGCTGCGCAGCCTCCTGCTGGACCCCTCGGCCTGCGAGTCGATCGCGTCCTCGGCGCTCGCAACGGCGATGCACGCGATCGACATGGCCGGGTCAGCTCGGCGCCTCGCAGACACCGCCGCGTCCCTGCGGCCAGGACCGCGCCGGTCCGCCCCCGCACCTGACCGCCGGCCGGCCCGTCCGGCGGATCCGGCGACTGTGCCGATGGCGATCTGGGTGCCGACCGTGCGAGAGCTACCGGTCGATGTGCCGGCCGGCGAGGCTGCCGGTTCGTTCCCGTCCCGTTACACCGCCGCTCTGCTCGACCGGATCGACGAGATCACCCCGCCTGGTCGACTCATCACCCTGCCGGAAAACGGGGCGCCGACCTGGCTGGACGTGCAGTGCGTGGCCGAGCCGGGCGACGGACCCCTCGCGCTGACGTTGGGCTGCTTCGCGTCGTCCGGGGTCGCGGTCCACGTCGCGCTTGACGGGACGACGGCACGGGACCTGGCCGGCCGGCCTGCCGTCCGCACTGTGTTGACCCACGAATACCCGGTCGGCCGCGGCCGCTGCCGAAACGCATTGATGGCGGTAGGCGACGCCGACCTGATCCTCGTACTGGACGCGGGCGACCAGATCCTCCCCGAGACGCTCGAACGAATCCGCAACTTGTTCGACAGCGACCCCGACTTGGACGTCGTGTACTCGATGGCCCGCACGGACGAGCCCGGCCTGGTCAACGCCCTGATTCCCGAAAGCCGGCGACTTGCCCGGTTCAGCTACCTCACCCGGGGCTACGTCGTGCGGCGGCGTTGGCTCGAGAGCCTAGGCGGCTATGCGACCGAGCGAGCGCTGCAGGAGCTTGCCGACCACGACTTCTGGTCTCGCTCGGCGAGCGCCGGCGTGAATGCGGCGTTGCTTCGAGAGGCCGGCACCCTGCTGTGGCCGCAACTTCCGGCACCCGGCCGCAGTGCGCGGGAACGCGGCGCCGCGGCACTGCTCGCCGAGCGCCAGCTCGTGGCGACACCGAATGGACAGCGAGGTGCTTTCGACGTGACTAGGAGATCAGAATGACGGGACCCGATGCATGGCCTTCCCTCTGGGCCGCAGCGGCCGAACCCCTCGGGGTCTCGCCCGTCGTCCACCCCGATGACCTGCTCTGGACATTCGTTCTCGGGCACCCCGCGTTTCCTGAACCCGCTGACGCTGCTGAGTACTACTTCGCGGACGGGGCGGAGAGCGCTCGCAAGCTCGCTCGCATCGTGGCCGACCATGTGCGGGCGGAGCCACCTAGCCGCCCCAGACTGCTCGAATTCGCCTCGGGATACGGCATGGTCAGTCGGCATCTGCCGAGGGCGATCCCCGAGGTCGAGGTGCTGAGCTGCGACATCCATCCCGCCGCTGTGCGCTTCATTCGCGACGAACTCGGCGGGGCTGCGGTGCTGTCCGAGCACGAGCCGACGAGAATGGCAATGCCGACTATTGAGCAGTCAGGCACAATCGGGTTGAGCCGCTAGCAGGTAGCACGATTCGGGGAGTACCCAGCGTCGTAGCAAAGTTCGCGTACACGGTCTGGCCCGGCGTTACCACTGACGTCTGCTGTGCAGGGTTCTCCGGATCGATCTCGCTGAGATCGATCTGAACCGTGCCGCCATCTGACACGGTGATCGCGACCGACGTGCCGCTCTGTTGAACCCGGAGCGCGATCTGAGGCACGCCACCCGTCGATCGTATTGTCAGGCAGCCGTTAAGCGCAGGCGCGGATACAAGCGATGCGGTCGCGAGAATCTGGCCATTCATC
>JAVHVL010000491.1:0-3603 GCA_032160565.1 Pseudonocardiales bacterium
GGAGCTGACAAGGGCACGCTTAACAACGTGTTTGCGATGAACGGGCAGTACAGGGACTCCTCCGGGCGGGCCGCCAACGAAGCGATCTACCGCGGCTCCTACACGGACGAAACTCCCTATCCGACGACGGGCAACTGCGCCGCCGCCGCCACCGTCGCGTGCCTGACCGACCAGCAGATCCGCACCGAGCTGCTGAGCGTCATCAACTCGGGCAAACTTCCTGGCGCGACCGGCACGCCCGTCTACTACGTGCTGACGCCCCCGGGCGTCACCGTGTGTGACAGTGCCGGTGGCTGCTCGATCTCCACCAAATCGCCTCCCGACGGCATCTGCGGTTATCACTCCGCGATCAATCCGGGCGGCGCCAGCCCCACCATCTACGCCGTTCAGCCCTGGGTTGCCGGCAACGCCGGGTCGGTTATCGACCCCCAGGAACCGACCGTCACCCGCATACCGACGGCAGCCGACAAGGCCTGCCAGAACAACCGGCTCTGGAACGAGCCCAACCAGCTTCCCAGCCACAACATCTTCGGTGAATGGACCGCGGGCCTGGCCGACGTGATCATCAATGACCTCAGCGTCGAGCAGAACAACGTCGTCACGAACCCGCTGCTGAACGGCTGGTATCAGACCGCGACCTCCGCCGAGCAGAGCGACATGTGCCAGTTTGCGTTCGGCGCCGACCCCGTGCCGCTTCCCTCAGTGCCCTCCGAACAGGAGCCGTCCCACGCACAGATACTCAGCAACGAGACGATAAACCGCCACGGTTACTATCTGCAGTTGGGATTTGACAGCGTCGGCGTAACAGCCGGCAAGGGTATTTCGTGCTGGTCGGGTGTGGTTCTCAACGCGCACTACACCGCACCGAACCCGGTGAACGCCGGCGATGTCATTGGCTTTGACGCCACCGAGTCGAACATCACGCTGAACGCCCATACCGAAGGACTTCCGCCGGACGAGCCCTACGTCGCGCCGCTCTACGCGTGGAACTTCGGCGACGGCACGGTCGTGACGGGCACCAAAACTGCAAGCCAGTTTCACTCCTACGCGCAAGGCGGGACCTATTCTGTCGCCCTCACGGTGACCGACAGCTCGGGCAACAGCAACACCTTCAGCCAGCCGATCACGGTCGTGGGCGGTTCGTCGGGCTCGGCGCCGGTGGGAGGGACGAGCACGCTCATACCAAGCACGCCTGGCGCTGCCGGAACCACGACTGCGGGTGTAACGCCCGCCAAGCCGAAGCCGGTGGTCGCGGCGGCCGCGATCTCACGCTCTCTCCGCAGCGTTCTGCGCCATGGTCTGGTCGTCCGCTACTCCGTCAACGAACAGGTCGTCGGCCACTTCGAGCTGATACTCGCGAAGTCGATCGCACGCCGGCTTGGCCTGCGCGGCGCCACGGCCACCGGGCTCGCCGCCGGCACGCCCCCCCAGATCATCATCGGCAAAGCGATCCTCGTCACCACCAAGGCCGGGCGCAGCACCGTGACGATTCAGCTCAGCAAGAACACTTCCTCGCGCCTAGGCCGGCTGAAGCATGTGACCCTGATGGTGAGACTGTTGGCTCACAACGCCGCGGGCCAGGGTGTGACAGTGCTCGGCACCGTCACGCTGTCGCACTGATCCCGTGTCGCGCCCGTCTTAGCGCGACGAGCCCCTTCAGTTTCAGTCCGGTGGTTCCCTTCGCCTGGCTCTCGCCTTGGCGCTGAACACGTACCGCCACAGCAGGAACAGCAGCAGGTAGCCGGCGACGAGCGACACCACCGAGACAACTGCGATCGCCGTGCCGTTGCCACCCGCTTCCCCCGCCGATTCACCACCGAGCGCGAGCGGGATGGCGCCGGCGAGCAAGCCGGCGAGGGCGGCCATCGCTAGAGCCCCGGCCAGTGGCGGGCCACGAACCCCGCGTTGTTCACGGCGCCGACCAGCCAGCGGGATGCATAGACGCCGCTGCGTCCCGCCGTGTCGTAGAGGATCCCGTTGACGTACATGTAGGTGTGACCGGCGTTGGCATAGACGGTGATGTACCTGCCTGGTCCCGGTGCTCCCCAGCTCTCGAGTTCACCGGATGTCTGCGGCGCGCTCAACAGCCCGCCGGCGGCCAGCGCGTAGCTCACCGATCCCGAGCAGTCGTATGCGTTGTCGACGAACGACGCGTGCCCGCCGCCGAACACGTAAGGGAAGTCGGCGATCTCATTTGCTCCGGCGACCACCTTCTGCACCACTTCGGGCACCGTCGCCGGGATCGCGATCGTGCCGTTCCCGCCGACCGACTGGCCGCCCGGGACAGCGGTCAGCTGATGTTGCTGGCTCTGCTTAGCCGCCCGTTCCACGGCCTTCATCTGTTGAAGCTCGCGGCGCACTTCCGCGTCCGACGGCGCGCCGGCGGCGACTATCGCTTCTCCAGCCTTCGCCGGGCTTGCCGCGGCGGCGTGGTGCACGGACGCCGGAGCTGGGAAGCTCGCCGCTTCCTGTGGGTCGGCCACCTCTCGCACGGTTCCACGCGATCTCGCTCGTGGCCCGGCGCCGACGACCGCCGCTGCGACGTCGCTTGACCCGCTCGCCTTGGAGCCCGATTTCAGGCCTTCGCCGCTGGAGCCCGTGCCTGCGCCGCCGCATCCCGCAAGGGCAGCCACCACCGGCAGGAGGCCGATCGCGGCAACCAGCTTCCCGCTCGAGCTCATCCACCCAAGGCTAGCGTTAGCGTCTGCCGAGACGTGCCGCTAACCTTCACGGATGCGCGAGGACGCCAGCGCCGTGGAGCTTCGGCCGCATACGCGCCTCCTGCACGGGATGCGCCGCCCCGCCAACTGGCTTCAGCTGGTCCGCTTCGGGATCGTCGGCGGCATCGGGTTCGCGGTCAACCTTGCGGTCTACGCGCTGTTCGTCCATCCCCTCGGGGTGGATTACCATGTCGCCGCCGTCGCGGCCTGGCTCGTCGCGGTGGTCAACAACTTCGTGCTCAACCGGCACTGGACGTTCGATGCCGGGGACGGCATCGTCCATTTCCAGGCCCTGCGCTTCCTGGTGGTGAGCCTCGGCGCGCTGGTGGTCAGCCTGCTCCTGCTGACGCTGCTCGTCGAGAGCGCAGGGCTCCCGAAGGTTGCCGCGCAGGCGCTCGCGGTGGCGGCCTCGATGCCGCTGAACTTCCTCGGCAACAAGCTCTGGAGCTTCCGGATGGCGGCGTGAGCGGCCCCGGCCGCTGACCCCGACGGGCGTCCGTCCGCTGCTGTTGGCCGGGGCTCAACCGGTACCTATACTCTGGCTTTCCCCCCTCTCGGAGGATCTTTGTGCAGGAGATGGTGATCTACGGCGTCAGCTTCGACATGGTTGGCAAGCAGCCGATCGTGCTCCTGAAGACGGTCGATGGAAACAAGTTCTTGCCGATCTGGATCGGCCATCCGGAGGCCGCGTCGATTCTGATGAAGCTGCAGGGCGCCGGCACGCCGCGGCCGATGACCCACGACCTGCTCTGCGACATCCTCGGCGAGCTCGACGTCAAATGCACGCAGGTCTCGGTCACTGAGCTGCGCGAGAACACGTTCTTCGCATCGATAACGCTCAACGTCGCCGGCCGCGAGCTCGAGATCGACTCCCGCCCGAGCG
>JAVHVL010000530.1:0-3358 GCA_032160565.1 Pseudonocardiales bacterium
TGGTCAACGCCCGGGATGCGATGCCCAACGGCGGCAAGGTCACGATCGAGAGCGGCAATGTCCTTTTCGAGGAGCCCTACTCGACCGGGCATTTCGACGTGACGCCGGGCGAATACGTGCTGCTCGCGGTCACCGATACCGGGGTGGGGATCGACCGCTCGACCCTCGATCACATCTTCGAGCCCTTCTTCACGACGAAGGAGGTCGGCAAGGGCACCGGGCTCGGGCTGGCCACGACGTACGGCATCGTCCAGCAGGCAGGCGGTCACATCTCCGTGTACTCGGAGCCGGGCCAGGGGTCTGTCTTCAAGCTGTACTTCCCCCGGGTCGACGCCATCGTGGAAGGGCGCCCCCTCGTTCCGACGGATGCGATGGTCGGGGTCGGCCGGCTCCTCGTCGTGGAGGACGAGCCCTATGTTCGGGACATGACCACGCAACTGCTGGAGCGGGCCGGATATGAGGTCGTGGCCGTCGCCGACCCCGCCGAGGCGCTGGCCGTCGCGCAGCAGCTCGTTCCGATCGACGTGCTCGTCACCGACGTCGTCATGCCGAACATGTCGGGGATCGAGCTGGCCGAGCTGATGATGGACCGCTACCCGTCGATCGGCGTGGTGCTTCTTTCCGGGTACACGGCCGAGACTCTCGACCTTCATCGCGTCACTGCCCGGGGAGCGATGTTCGTGCCGAAGCCCGTCACTTCGAACGCGCTCCTCCAGCGTGTCAGCCAGGCCGTCGCGTCGCGACGGGCAGCCGATCGTCTTTGACCTGGGTCTGATGTGCAATTAGGGGGTTGTACCCCCGTCGAAATTGAATGACCTGTACCTCGTGCTGCTCGACCTTGACAGGGCCGCCGCCGCGACCTGAAGAACCACAGCTACGGGGACCCTCGTCACCAATTAGGATCGGCGGCAGATGGTCGACGATGGCGCATCGGTCGGGACGGAAGCGCGGGTACGTGGCGGAGCGACCCGCGGATTCATGTTCGCCGATCTTCGTGGCTACACCGCGTATGTAGAGAAGGAAGGGCCGACGAGAGCGGCAGACCTTCTTGATCGTTATCGGGCCATCGTCCGCACGGCAGTCGCCGAGCACGAGGGCGCCGAGATCAAGACGGAAGGCGACAGCTTCTACGTCGTCTTCGGTTCGGTGAGCGAGGCGCTCCGGTGCGCGCTGGCGATCGTCGAGCGGTCGGGCGCCCAGGGGGCCGGCCCGGACGGGCCGATTGCGGTAGGCATCGGGATCCACGCCGGTGAGACGCTGGAAACAAATGAGGGCTACGTCGGCCAACCGGTGAACGTGGCCGCGCGGCTGTGTGCGCTCGCCGCGGCAGGCGAGGTCCTCGTCAGCGGCACGGTTCGCACCCTCGCCATGCAGATGATCGACGCGGCATTCGAGCCCCGTGGCCGGCGGCGCTTGAAGGGGATCAGCGAACCGATCGACGTCTACGCAGTGCGCGCTGGTCGTCTTGCTGCTCGTCCGTCCCGCAGGCCGAGCCGTCGGGTGCTCTTGACCGCTATTGCGGGCGCGGCCGTGATCGCGGTTGCATCGGTGTGGCTTCTGCGAGCGACGGCACCATTGACCGGCCACTGGACGATCGGTTTGACGCTGCCGTCACTCGAAGCCTGGCAACCCCTTCAACGCGCCGCAGACCTCGCCATTGCCGACGCGCGCGCGAACCATCCCGCGAGCACGTACGACCTGAGCATCGCGGTGAGCAGTGAGGGCGGGGCGAGTGGCGACCCGGATCCACAGCTCGGAGCAGCGAACGCCGCCTCATTCGTGGCAGATCCGTCCGTCATCGCGATGATCGGCGCCGGCACATCGAATGCGGCGGAGCGACAGATTCCGATCACGAACGCTGCAGGATTGTTGCATTGCAGCCCTACCAACACGGACCCGGGCCTGACCAAACTGCGCGATGGCGCGGGCGACCTGCGATCGAGCTTCCCCACTCGGATCAACTACGTCCGACTCCCGGCAGCGTCCGACGTTGAGGCCGGCGCAGATGCCTCATTCGCGTACAACGATCTGCACGCGAGCAACGCACTCGTCGTCGATGACACGCGGCCGCTCGGAACCGCCGTGGCCGACTCGTTCCAGCGCGAGTTCGAGGCACTCGGGGGAACCTACACAAGGCGTGCGCTGAATCCCGGATTAGACGCTATCGAGTTGCTCAATTCGGTCACCTCGGCCGGGCTGTCGCCGACCCTCGTGTTCTTCGGTGGCTTGACAGATGGCGGCGCACCCCAGTTGCGTCAGGCGATGATCCAGGCAGGTCACGCCGATTGGCCCTTCGTCAGTTGGGACGGCCTTTGGGATGGTTCGGGAGCGACCGCCGATTCGTTCATTTCGCTGGCCGGCGCGGCCGCCAATGGCTCGTACGTCTCTCATCCGACGGTGGGTACGATCCGTGCCGAATTCGAGCAGCACTATCGCGCCGCCTACGGCGATGTTCCCGCCGGTCCGTTGAACGACTACACGGCCGCCGCCTACGCGTGCGTTCAGATCGTCATCGCGTCACTTGACGCGGCTCACGGAGTCGGCAGTGACCCGACAGCTGTGCGCGACGCCGTCCGTGCGCACGCAGTCGATCCCACGAGTAGCTTCGATACCGTCGTCGGGCCAGTCTCCTTCGACGCCAACGGAGACTCCGTCCACCAGGTGGTGAGCTACTACCGAGTCGACACGGCCGCGGCTGGTGGCCTTGGCGACTGGGTCATCGTGAAGCAGCAGGACTTTGGGCCGGCACGCTAGAGATGGGTACTGAAATGAGCCTCGACGACTTCCCGCGCGTTTCGCTGATGTTCGGGCCGTCGCCCTTGGACCTCAGTCCTGCCGCCAAGGCGTCAGGGATCCCAGATCTCGGCCGATGGCAGGTCGCTGACGACCTCGGCCTTTTCGGCGCGCTCAAAGCCGCCCGTGATCAGAACACGACCATCCTGGAGGAGCGTCGCCGTGTGGAGCGCCCGGCCCACGGCAGCTCGGCCGCCGCTCGTGAAGGAGGCCGTTGCCGGATCCCAGACCTCGGTGTCGGGAATGGCAGTATCGGAAAAGTCTCGGGCCCGGCCGCCGACCCCGCCGACGACGAGGATCCGACCGTCCACCAGGAGCGTGGCCGTGTGGCGCTCCCGGCCGAAGCTCATCGATCCGGAGTCACTGAATGATGATGTGGCGGGGTCCCACAAGACTGCCGAACGGAGGGGCGGCAGGAACGCATCGACGTTCAGCTTTCCGGTCTGCCCGCCGATGACCAGCACCCGTCCGTCCGGCAGCAACGTGAGGCTCTGCCCGCCCTGTCGAGCGTCGGCCGGCGCGCCACCGTGAGACCACGTACCGGTCGCGGGGTCCCAGACCTCGG
>JAVHVL010000535.1:0-2574 GCA_032160565.1 Pseudonocardiales bacterium
AAGCTTTCCTCGATTCGGGCCGACAGGGGTAGCGCCGCCGGGAGACCAAACCCACCGGCGAGTTGCGCCGGTGTCAGGCTTCGTGGCAGCTCCAGGAGGGCGAGTGGGTTCCCGCGGCTCTCGATGATGATCCGTTCGAGCACGGGCTCATCGAGCCGACCTGACAACGCGGTTTCCAGCAGCGCGCGCGCGTCACGGTGACCCAAAGGCTCGACGTAAAGCTGCGGGAAGCCCGTGAGCGTGTCGTCATGCTCGCGCGCCGCGAACACGAGCGCGATCTCTTCCGCCAACAGGCGCCGGGCTACGAACGCAAGCGCCTCTGCAGACGCGGCATCGAGCCACTGCGCGTCGTCGACGAGACAGAGGAGCGGCCGTTCCTTGGCCGCCGCCGACAGCAGGTTGACGACCGCCAGCCCGACAAGGAAGGGATTCGGGGCCGGTCCTGAGCCGAGTCCGAACGCGACCGCAAGTGCATCGCGTTGAGGGTGGGGGAGTACTTCGATGAGCTCGAGGATCGGTGAGCACAGCCGTTGGAGCGACGCGTAGGCCAACTGCATCTCGCCCTCGACTCCGGCGGTGCGTGCGACCCGGAACGGTTGCGCTGCCTCGATCGCGTACTCGAGCAGCGCCGTCTTGCCGACGCCCGGCTCGCCGCGGACGACCAAGACTCGGCCGTGTCCGCTGCGCGCGGCATCCAGCAGCCGGTCGAGCACCTCGCGCTCCCGTTGCCGGCCAAGCAGCTGCGCTCCCGGCACCGCAGTCAGTGACAAAGCTCCGCTCATCCTCGCAGGGGAGCATGACACTGGGGAACGGACTACGGAATTCTAGGGATTCGATCGACTGGTCAGATCGGCGACCTTGCCCGCATGAGCACCGCAGCGACCGCCCTCGGATCACTTATGGAGCGAAACGTGTCCGAGGTCTTCGGCGAGCGGGACAGCGGCCGTCGCCGGCGCGCAATCGCCGAACTGTACGCCGAGGATTGCGCGTTCTACGACGCGGAGGGAGAGAGCATCGGCCAGGCAGCCGTCTCGGATCGGGTCGGGCGTATCCTCGACGAGAGCCCTCCGGGGTTCGCGTTCAGTCTGGTCGGCCGCGCAGAGGTGATTCACGACCTCGGCCGCCTGCGCTGGCAGACCGGCCCTGCCGGAGTTCCTCCAGTCCTGAGCGGCATGGACGTCGCGGTTTTCGCCAACGGAAAGATCCGGGCTCTCTACACATTCATCGAGACGCCGGTGGCGGCCGCGACATGACGAGCCGCGTGGAGGAACGAATGACCGACTGGCATCCGTCCTGCTCTGTGCCGATCCGGGCGTCCATTCGTCAACCGCAAACCACACGAGAAAGGACATGAAGTGAGCGACGCATCGAGCACCGAGGGGAAGGTCGCGGTCGCGCGAGAGTTCCTGGCACGGGTCTTCAACGACCACCATCCGGAGCGCGCGATGGAGTACTTCACGCCGCAGATGACTTGGCACGGCGGCTCGCTCGGGAATATCAGTGGCGCCGAGAACGTGACCGGCATGCTCCGCACTTTTATCGGTGCGCTCCCCGACCTGGTCGCGGTCGAGCAGGACCTCGTCGCGAGCGACGATCTAGTGGTCATGCGCCTCGTGGTGAGCGCGACCCAGCAGGGCGACCTGCTCGGTATTCCGGCCACCGGCAAGCCGGTCTCCTGGGACGCAGTCGATATCTACCGCGTCGACGACGACGGCAAGATCAGCGAGGAGTGGGCGGCCGACGATATGGCAGCCTTCGCAAGTCAGCTCGGTGTGCTTCAGCTGCCATGGGCCGGCTGAACGATCCGGCGCACCGGCATGTCGTCTCGCCCGAGGAGGAGTGGACGCAAAACCGCGGTTAGATCCCGCCTGCGTCTGGACGATCAGGTCGAAGGTCGCCGTCTGATCCTATGCGCGGCAGAGCGACGGGCAGCTCAGACAAGCAATTCAGCGATCCGTCGATTTGATCGCCGGTGTGCCGGGCAGGGGCCGTGCTCACGCACTGCCGTCAGGTGGGCCTCTGAGTAGTAACCACCGTGTTGGGCGAAGCCATAGCTCGGATGCTGCTGGTCGAGAACCTGCATCAACTGGGCGTGTATCTCCGTGGCGAGCACTGAGGCGGCCGCCGTCGTCAGCGAAACGGCGTCGCCTCTGGTGATCGACTCGACGTGCATGTTCGGGAGCTTGTAGTAATCGACCAGCATCCGCTCGCACGGCGCTGCTGCGACGGCACGAAGCGCCTCCTCGAGCACACGAAGGTTGCCCTCTTGTATGCCGTTTCGGTCGATCTCTTCGCTATCGACGGTTCTGAGGGCCACGCGCTCGGCCGCGACGAGGATGCGAGGCACGAGCGCGCGTCGTTTGTTTGCGGTCAGCTTCTTCGAGTCGTTGACGCCGTCGAGCAGCTCGAGCAGGTCTCGGCGGTCGAGGTCGAACAACACGGCAGCTCCGACGAGCGGTCCAGCAAGACAGCCGCGTCCCGCCTCGTCGGCGGCAGCTACGAACCGGCCACGGGCACGATCATGGGCATGTAGTTCGGCCAGCACATGATGATTATCGGCGGCATCGCGACTCC
>JAVHVL010000544.1:0-2733 GCA_032160565.1 Pseudonocardiales bacterium
GTGCGCGGGGGCGAACGCCTTGGCGGCAAGGGCGAGCATGACGATGGAGTCCTTGCCGCCGGAGAACAGCAGCGCGGGACGCTCGAACTCGGCCGCGACCTCACGCATGATGTGGATCGCCTCGGCCTCGAGGACGAGGCGATCCATATCATCCGCGAGGTGTCGGGGCAGTTCGAGCGCCCGGTGATCCTTTTCTCCGGCGGCAAGGACTCCATCGTCATGCTGCACCTCGCCGTCAAGGCGTTCTGGCCGGCGCGGGTGCCGTTCGCGGTGATGCATGTAGACACCGGCCACAACTTCCCGGAGGTGATCGACTTCCGGGACCGCCATCTCGGCGAGCTGGGGCTCAAGCTGACCGTCGCGAGCGTCCAGGACTCCATCGACGCCGGCCGGGTGCACGAGACACCCGGGCAGCCCCGCAACCCGCTGCAGACGGTGACCCTGCTCGACGCGATCACCGCCAACCGCTTCGACGCCGTGCTGGGCGGGGCGCGTCGCGACGAGGAGAAGGCCCGCGCGAAGGAGCGGGTGTTCAGCGTCCGCGACGACTTCGGGCAGTGGGACCCGCGTAACCAGCGCCCTGAGCTCTGGAACCTCTACAACGGCCGCCACCGCGTAGGCGAGCACGTGCGCGTCTTCCCGATCTCGAACTGGACCGAGCTGGACGTCTGGGCCTACATCGAGCGAGAGCGCATCGAGGTCCCCAGCATCTACTACGCCCACCAGCGCGACGTGGTCCGGCGCGACGGCATGCTGCTCGGCGTCACGGCGTGGACGCCGCCACGCGACGGCGAGGTCGTCAGCACCGAATGGGTGCGGTACCGAACCGTCGGCGACGCCACCTGCACCGGCGCGATCGCCTCGACGGCCAAGCTTGTGGCGGACGTGCTCGCCGAGACGGCCGAGTCCACCGTCTCCGAGCGGGGGGCCACGCGTGCCGACGACCGCGCGAGCGAGGCCGCGATGGAGGACCGCAAGCGGCAGGGGTACTTCTGATGCCAGGTCAGCTGCTGCGCGTCGTCACCGCCGGGTCGGTGGACGACGGGAAGTCCACGCTCGTCGGTCGGCTGCTGCACGACGCCAAGGCCGTGCTCACCGACCAGCTCTCGGCAGTCGAGGCGGCGAGCGAGCGGCGCGGCTACGACGGGGCGGATCTTGCCCTGCTCGTCGACGGGCTGCGCGCCGAGCGCGAGCAGGGCATCACCATCGACGTCGCGTACCGCTACTTCGCGACGGCCAAGCGCTCGTTCGTGCTGGCGGACACCCCCGGCCACGTCCAGTACACGCGCAACACCGTCACGGGAGCTTCGACCGCCGACGTCGCCGTGATCCTGGTGGACGCCCGCAGCGGGGTGGTCGAGCAGACCCGGCGGCATGCGGCGGTCGCCGCGCTCCTGCGGGTCCGGCACGTCGTGCTGGCGGTCAACAAGATGGATCTCGTCGACTTCGCCGAGAGCGTCTTCGACGACATCGTGCAGGACTTCTGCGCGGCTGCCGGCAGCCTCGGCGTGGCGACGTTCACCCCGATCCCCATCGCGGCGCTGATCGGCGACAACGTGGTGGAGCGGTCGACCGAGATGGCCTGGTACTCCGGCCCGGCGCTGCTGGAGCACCTGGAGGACGTGCCACCACGCGCCGCGGCAGACCTTCCGGCGCGCGTCCCCGTGCAGCTCGTCGTGCGGCCGCGCACGGCGGAGCATCCCGACTACCGCGGCTACGCCGGGCGGATCGAGGCCGGCGCGCTGCGTGTCGATGACCACGTGATCGTCCTGCCGTCGGGGCAGCGCAGCACGGTGGCGGCGCTGGACACGATGGACGGGCCCCTGGAGGTCGCGGAGCCCGGGCGCTCGGTCGTCGTGCGGCTGGCGGACGAGATCGACATCGCGCGAGGCGACCTCATCGCCGCTGACCGCGAGCCGCTGCCGGTGGTCACGCGCGAGCTGGTCGGCACCGTGTGCTGGCTGTCGGACCGGCCGCTGCGCCCGGGCGACCGGTTCGCGCTGCGGCACACGACGAGGGACGTGCGCGCCGTGGTGGACGCCGTGCCCAGCCGGCTGGACGTCGCGACGCTGTCCGCCGTCCCCGCCGACGAGCTGGCGCTCAACGACATCGGCGAGGTGCGGGTCCGGCTCGCCGAGCCGATCATCGCCGACGCGTATGCGGCCAGCCGCTCGACGGGCGCCTTCCTGCTGGTCGACCCGACCAGCGGCGCCACGATGGCCGCCGGGATGATCTCCGACCCGGCGCCGTGACCGGCCCCGCCCGCTGCCGGCGACGCTGACCGGGACAATGCCCATATGACCGGGACCCATATGACCGGATTCCCGCTGCTGCTGGATCTTTCCGGGCGGCCGGTGCTGGTCGTCGGCGGCGGGGCGGTCGGGACGCGGCGCGTCCGGTCGCTGCTGGAGGCGGGCGCATCGGTGCGGGTGGTGGCGCCGGAGGTGACCGACCAGCTCGCGGCGTCCGGCGTCCCGATCGAGCGGCGCCTCTTCCGCGCCGCAGACCTCGACGGCGCGTGGCTGGCGATCGCGTGCACCGACGACGGCGCAGTCAACGCCGCTGTGGTGGAAGCGGCCGACGAGCGGCGGGTGTTCTGCGTCCGGGCCGACGCCGCTCAGGGCGGCAGCGCGCGCACGCCGGCGACCCTGCGCCGGGACGGGCTCACCGTGGCCGTGACGGGGGGCGACGATCCGCTGCGGGCCGTCGCGCTGCGCGACGCGATCTCCGTCG
>JAVHVL010000619.1:0-3878 GCA_032160565.1 Pseudonocardiales bacterium
CAGGTTGGTCACGGCCAGTTCAGCGTCGAAAATGCGCTGATGCAGCCGGTGGGCCGAGGAGCCCGGGTCGAGCGCGTCCGGTGCCGCCAGTTGGCCGTCGATCATGAGTGCGGCCTCGTTGAGCCGGACCAGTTGTGCCTGTAGTCGCCGGTTGAGCACACCGTCCGGGGGCTCGGGGTGGTCCAGGACGGCCAGGGCCAGGCGGACGACCTTGCGGGCGCGAGCCAAGTAGGAGCGCTGAGTGCGCTGCAAGTCGCGGGCCCGGCGCGGGTAGAACAGCCCGAAGCGGACGGCGAGAGCGACCAGCACGCCGACGCCGATCTCAGCGGCGAGCCAGTCGATGTCAGACGTCGTGGCGGCGCCGCGCAGGAAGTAGCCGACGAGGAATCCGACGAACAGCGCGATCCCGGTCAGGAAGCCGCGCCCCCCGAACCGACGCAGGTAGCTGCCCAGACCGATCAACACCGCCAGCAGGATGAGGCTCGGCACCCGCTGGTCGTTGACCGCCAGACCGAAGGCCAGGGTGGCGATCAGGGGCACCGGCACGGTGAGCACGCCGAGCAGCTGACCACGCGCGTCGGAGTCGTTCACGCCGAACGCGGTGATCTGCCCGACGGTCGCCCCGAGCAGCATGGTGATCACCAGCATCTGATGGTGCTGGGCGTGGATCTCGGCCGCCGACAGCCCAGCCGCGCCGGACGACAGGAGCATGGCCTGGGTGGCATGGACGAACAGCCACTCGGCGCCGATGGCGGCGGCCATGGTCAGCACGCTGCGCAGCGCCATCCGCAGCCGGTTCAGCCCGGGGTCCGAACCTAGGAATCGGTCGGCCCAGTGACGCCACGACCGTAGGAGCGGCTCGGGTCGTCCCCATCGCAGGCGCGGGGTGGTGCCGGTGGTCATGGTCGTCATGCCGTGCCTTCCCTCGCGGGTCGACCGGCGAGGATCGGATCGCAGAGATCCTTGGCCATCAAGGTTCCTTTCAGATCTCATGCCGGCTTGGCGGTGAGTCGGGCCCTCCAGGCTGTCGTGTGCTGCGCCCTGGCTTCGGCGAGAGCGGTTCGGGCCGCGGCGGCGTCGAGGTCGGCGGTGTATACGGGGGTGCCGGGTTGTTGGCGCCACGACTCATCCAGGCCTCCGGCGTCAATCGCGTCGAAGCCGAGTTGCTCGACGAGTTCGATCACCTTGCTCTTCGCTGCGGCGTCGTCGCCGGCCACGGGCAGCGCGATCCGTCCGGGCGCGCCGGCGGGCTTTCCGCGCGTGGCTAGCTGGTGCGCCTGGATGGTGTTGAACGCTTTGATGACCGGGTGTCCGAGGTGGGCCTCGGTCCATCGGCTTTCGACGGTGCCGCGCTCGAGGTCGGCGATGGTGCCGTCGCGCAGCGTGGGGACATAGTTGCCGGTGTCGACGACTGCGGCGCCGTCGCTGATCTCGTCGAGGACTCCTGCGGGTAGCTTCGGGATGGTGCTCTGCGGGATAGCCACAATCACCAGGTCCGCGCCCGTCGTGACCTCGGCGATAGGGAGTGGAGTGGCACCGGTTTCGGCCGCGAGGTCAGTGAGGGTCTGCGGGCCGCGGGAGTTCGCGACCGAAACCGTGTGTCCGAGCGCGGCGAGGCGTCGGGTGAGGGTGGCGCCGATGTTGCCGGCACCGATGATGGCGATCTTCATGACGCTTCCCTCTGAGCGGGCAGTACTGGCTCGCCGAAGAACTCGGAGCCGGCCGGGTAGAGATCTCGCAGGTAGGGCTGGTCGCGATGCAGGTCGCACGGCTCGACGCAGATGTTGCCCGGTCCGCGGCTGAGCAGCAGGGTGGGTTCGGAGGTGAGGACCGGGACAAAGCCCAGTGTGTTCAGACGCTGGCGTTCGGCCGGGTAGTCCTCGACCCAGTAGCCCAGGTGGTGCAGCCACCCCGCCTGCGGGGTAGCCAGAGGTGTGCCGGGAATGGCTTGCCAGACCTCGGCCGCGAACGGGCCACCGAGCGAGAACGTCACGTGACAGTCCACATCGAACCGATGCCCGCCCTCATCCTTGATCGTCATCGACCGCGTCACGATCGGCCGCCAGGTGAGCTCGAATAGCTCACCGAGCTGGGACGTCGCCTCGTCGAGGTCGGGTGCAGCAAAGCCCACGTGCCAGATCCTGCTCATGACTCCTCCTAACCGGACGCCATGTCCGTTTACCTTTTCCGAAGATATGGACACGGTGTCCGGTTGTCAACTAGCCTGGACGTGTGACTGCGACCACCGCCCCGCAAACGCTTCGCGCCGATGCACGCCGTAACTACGACGCGCTCGTCGCTGCTGGGAAGTCGGTGTTCGCCCGCGCAGGGACTGACGCACCACTGGAGGACGTCGGCCGTGAAGCGGGAGTGGGTCGGGGAACCCTCTATCGCCACTTCCCGACCCGTGAGCACCTCTTCGTGGCCATCATGCAAGAACGCGTAGACGACCTCGACACACGGGCGAAGCAGCTGCTCGATGCACCCGACGCCTGGCCAGCGCTTACCGAATGGCTTCGTCTCTACGACCGCAGCGCCACCGAGTACCGCGGGATGAGTGCGCGGGTCGGTAATTGGCTTGCCGACGACGAGTCCCCGGTGGCCGCGGCCTGCGCCCCGATGAAGAAGAGCTTCGAGCGGCTGTATCGCCGCGCGCAACGCGAGGCCGACGTGCGATCAGACCTCACCGCCGTAGAACTGCTGGCGATGATCAGCGCACTGCCGAAGCCGGCGCCCGAAGCCCGTCGCAACAAGTACCTCGAAATGGTCCTGCGCGCGCTACGGCCCTAAATGCGCCCTTGATGGCGCCGGCCCGGAGTGATCTGGGTGACGGTGGAGCGTGCGCCGACCGAGCGACGCCGAGACCACGCGCTAGACCAAGGGCCTGCCGGGGCCGGCGTGCAGAAATGAGTATGGATTCGAACCACGCCGCCCATCCGCGTTTTGGTGGAAGCACGCGGCAAGCACACACGATCCCGCGTTTCCGGGGATTTTCGGCCGCAGACGTGATTCCGTGTTGGGGTCAAATGAGGGTCAAGAGTGGTACCGGCGCGCTGCGGTAGCGCTCGAGTGCCCAGAAACACTGGGCCATATGTGGAGCTGAGGGGATTCGAACCCCTGACCCCCTCGATGCGAAGGGTCATTTCACGTCAGTACGTGTCGTTTCGTACTTCGCAGTATCGGCCTGTTTCCCTTACACAGCAGGGATTCAGTCGTTGTGTGTCGTGGCGTGTCATCTCATGATGGCCAGGGTCGAAGGGTCCGTTCGGGGTCAAATCAGGGTCAACGCCGGCCTAGGCATCTACCTACCTGCGTCGGCACGCCGACCGTCCCAGATCGTCAAATGTTCCGGCATCAGCCTGAGCGTCGCACACCGCGAGAATATCCGTCTGCGCGGTTTCACTAGTTTCGGCAGTAGACCACGCGTCGGGTATCGAGACGTGGTCCGAGCCGAACGGCATGCGTGATCCTCCCGTCGCCCTTACCGGCCGTCGATTGGTCGGAGTTCGGCATGCAGGTTGCTGTTATTTCTGGGTCGACCTTCTACTTGGTGCCAGCTTGACGCAGAGGCCTTCTAGTACGAGATGGATCATGCGGCGCAGGTCGTTCTCGCTGTCGCCTCGGGCATCCGCCGCCCAGGCCAGCGATGAGACGAGCGTGAACACGTCAACGGGATCGAGGTCGGTCCTTGTGAAGCGCGTTTGCGTCGATCGGGCCAGTAGCCGTTCCGTCCACACCAGTAGCGGCTGGCAGGCATGAGCGAGCGGAGCTCCTTCATCGCTGAGGGCTCGGGCTATCGAGTCGGGTAACCCCTGCCAGGTGCGGAGGTGGGTAGCCACGTGAAAGAACCACTCCTCGAGCGCGGCTCCCGGGTCCTC
>JAVHVL010000638.1:0-4952 GCA_032160565.1 Pseudonocardiales bacterium
GCAACACTGACCGCCAGTCACCTCCTCACAAACGAAAAAACCCCGCGATTTGCAGGGTTAATTCGAAGCGGCTGATGGGACTCGAACCCACGACCTTCTGCATGGCAAGCAGTAGGTGGACCCCGGATTCCCAGCAGTAATGCGGGTTTCTCGTCCAGACGGATGCCGTCGGATTACCGTCGATTACCGGGGATTCGGACAGTCATTAGACAGTCAGACGGATCGCCGGTGCCGGCGAGCGAGTGCGGGTCCACACGCTCGCTCGACGGAGCGAAGCGACCGCGTGCTCCGTATCGGACGTGGCGCTCGCAGGTCGCGCGAAGCAGAAGCAGCAGATACTCGCATCGGCGCCACCCACGAACTCGGTTGGAAGCTCGCACGATGCGCACCTCCCAGCGGCGCTTGACCCGTGCCCTCGCCGTCGCGGTTGCCACCGATGAGTTTCCGAGGTCGGGGGGGGCAATGGCGGTAAGACATTGACCCGCGGAAAGGAAGCAGCGCATGGCCTCACTGGTCCTAAAGATGTCCATCTCGCTCGACGGCTACGTCGCGCCACTCGACGGGAACGGCGCCTGGAAGACAGCGGGTCGCTCCGATGACTCCACCAGTTGGGTTGTCGAGACCGTGAGCAATACGGGCGCACACCTCGTCGGCGCCGCGACGTACACCGAGTGGGCCGCCTACTGGCCCAGCGCCTCCGGGCCGTTCGCCGAGCCGATGAACGTGATCCCGAAGGTTGTGTTTTCGAACTCGCTCACGTCCGCCGACTGGGGCGAGACGACGATCGTCGCCGGAGACCTGGCCGACGCCATCACGCGGCTCAAGCAGGAGCGCTCCGGCGGATACCTGCTCGCCCAAGGTGGGACACGGTTTGCGCGATCGCTGGCCGAGACCGGGTTGATCGACGAGTACCGCCTTGTTGTCCATCCGGTCGCTCTGGGCGCGAGCGAGCGGCTCTTCACCGCACCGCTCACCATCGAACCGATGAGTACCACCGTCTTCAGCGGCGAAGCCGTCGCCCACGTCTTCGCAGCGCACCCGTGATCGAGCCCGGATCGACAACCTGGGAGCGGACGCTGCTATCTCGCTGGTCGAGGACCTGCGCCCGGTCCCCGCGGTCTGCGCGATGGGGGCGGCCGCAGGGCGGATGGACATGGACCGCAACGCCGTGTCGCGTCACTGGCGAGCAGCAGCCACCCTCGTGGCGAATCTCGTTGCTGATTGGGCCGAGCAGGAGGCGTCTCGCGCGCGCATCGCACTTCTGCAATCGCGTGGTTGCGAGCGTCCGGATCGCCAGGACGAGGCGCTCGCAACGGACGAGCTGGACGGGGCGGCGCCGGTCGCATACGCGCTCGCTCTTGCCTGCGGTTGCGAGAGGCGACACTCCGTCACCGGCGTGCCTCGCCGTCGTCCGGAGCGGCCACCAGATCAGCGACGCCGCTGGCTACTGCTCCGCGAGCGAAAGCGGGCGCCGCAGTCCTGCACTCCGCGCAAAGCGGGGCGCGCTTTGTCAGCCGGCGGAGTTGCGTTGACTTATGAAGGCGGGGCTCCGGCGGCCATCAGCGGCAGCGGAGGCGCGTCCTGGGTCGCCAGGCCCGTTCGACCTACCGCCGGACAGAGCGGGGCCGGGCGTCGTCCGACGAGTCGTTAGCTGTGTTCGGCGTGTGCCGGCGCGGCGAGTTCATCCGTTCTCAGGTCCCACCAGTCTGGTGGCACGACCTGTAGTGCGATCGCCCAGGTTTGACTTTCGAGGCGAATTGCGATGCGGGTCATCGACAGGAGGTTGTCAACGAACCAGTCGTCGCTGTGGCTTCCTCCCGGGGCCCGGAACTGGCTTCCCCTGCGGGTGCCGAACGCCAGGAAGTACCACAGGCCGTGGATGCGTCCGATCATCTCAACGTGGCTGTCGAAGAGCTCGGAGTAGCTGGAGGAGCCGGTCAATACAACTCCCCAGCGGCTGATGAGCCCGCGCGACGCGTCGAGGGTGTGTTCGAGTGAGGCCCGGAGCTGATTCCGCTTGTGCGGGTCGGTCAGGAGAGCTTCGATGTTCTGCTTGAGGACTGGTGCCCGCTCTGGCGAGTCAAGGATCTGCGTGATGCGGGATGGCTCGGCCCTCTCGTGGTTCGGGCTGTTCTCGCCATCAGTGATGCTGATGAGTATTCCCCAAGCGGCGTGGGCGGCCTCGGCGAGCTCTAGGAGGGCGTACTGAGCGAGTAGTCGCCATCTGCGCTCAGATCGCCCGTTCAGGACGTGCTCGATCACGGTGACAGATACCAGCACGGCGACAAGTGATGCCAGGATCGCTGTTGTTATGGGATGAGCGATCCAGAACCGACCTCCGTAGATGTCGGAGGAGATCAATACGAGTAGCAGCGCGACTGCGGACACGGCAGCTAGGTTTGGTCGACCCGTGTCGTTGGCGGTTGCGTCTCGGGTGCCCTCCGCGCGTCCATCGCTGAACGGCTGCTTCGGGCGGACAGCAGAACGCTCTCGGCGTGGCCGCGGTGCTTTCACCACGGGATCGGGCCGTCCTCATTTGAGAACGTGCCTGTCGGACCGCTCGCGTCGAGGAGCGCGAGACGCACAGGCTCACGGGCGGCCTGCTCGACGCTGCGCGTGCCCAAGAAGTTGTTCAGGCCAGTGGCTGTGACGCCCGGGTCTGCTGAGTTGACCTTGATGCCGACCGATTCAAGGTCGGCGGCGAATGCGACGGTGAGCGCGTTGAGGGCGACCTTCGATACCGCATAGGTCCCGAACCTCGCACGGCGCGGGTTGGCTGGGTCGGAGCTGAGCGTGAGCGACCCGCCGGAGCTGGCCATGTTGACGATGCGCGGCGCGGGCGCTTCGCGCAGGAGCGGCAGCATCGCTTGCGTGACCGCGATGACGCCGAACACGTTCGTCTCGAACACGGTGCGCACCCCATCGAGGGCCACGGCGCTCAGGCGACCGGCGTTCAACTGCTCCTCGAGCCCGTCCCCCGGTCGCCCCGCGTTCATGATGCCCGCATTATTGACCAGCACGTCGAGCTGACCGAGCTCGTGGCGGATGCGCTCGGCCGCCGCGTCGATCGAGGCCTGATCGGTGACGTCGAGCTGAAGGGCACGGGCATCGCCCCCGATGCTCGCCGCGGCTCTCTCCCCTTGCTCGAGGTTGCGCGATCCGACGAGCACGGTGAAGCCGTGCGCCGCCAGATCCTTGGCGATCTGAAAACCGATTCCCCTGCTGGCCCCGGTGACCAAGGCAACTGGTTTGTCCTGCATAACAGATCTCCCCTTGATCGAGCTGGCGGGTAGTGGGCTGGATTTGTGTCGCGGATGCACGTTGGTCCGCCTGGGCGTGCCGCTCACCTTCACGTCGGTTAGTCAGAAGCAACGAGACCGATGGGTGGGACCGACCGTCGCTCCCAAGCGCCTCCTTGGAACCGCGAGGGTTACCGGCGTCGCGTGGCCGGCCGTCAGTCGATGGCCTAGAGCACGGTTGGCCCGGTAGCGTCGGGGTAGTCGGTGCTGAATGCCATCTCTTTGCCGGCCTCGTACTCGGCGCGCTGCATGTCGAGTTTCACGCCGATTCGCCGGTGGGCGTCGCTGCCGAGAATCACCCAGTGACGGGCTTCGTCTGAGTTGACGACGTGGTAAATCGCGGCGGCGGCACGGGCGGGGTCGCCGGGCCACATCTCGGGGGTGATTGTCTTGAGCATCTCCCGGAACGCTCCTGAGGTTGCCGCGTAGTCATCGATCGTCGTGCCGGAGAACTTGGTGCGCGTCTCGAGGCCGGTGCGGAAGGAGCCTGGTTCGACCAGGAACGCGCGTAGGCCGATCGGCTCGAGTTCTTGCCACAAGGCCTCGGTGAGGCCTTCGAGCGCGAACTTGCTTGACGCGTACCAGCCGTTGACCGGGAGGCTGGCGATCCCGTCCATTGAGGAGATATTGATAATCGTGCCCCGGCCGCGGGCGCGCATGCCGGGAAGCACCTGTCGCAGGAGCGCGGCGGCGGCGAAGAAGTTGACCTCGAACTGGGCGCGGTAGTCCTTTTCCTCTTGCTCTTCGATCGCGCCGATGAAGTCGATACCGGCGTTGTTGACCAGAATGTCGATCGCGCCGAAGCGTGCCTCGGCCTGACTGATGGCGTCGGCTCGTTGCTGCGGATCGGTGACGTCGAGCGTGAGCGCGAGGCCCGCGTCCGGGTAGCGCTCCGTCAGAGCTGCCATTGGCTCCAGCGTCCGTGCTGCGGCCACGACCTGATCTCCCTGTTCAAGGACATACTCCGCGAGCGCGTACCCGAGCCCGCTCGATGCGCCGGTGATGAGCCATGTCGATCTGTCCATGTGACCTTCCTTTGATTCAGTCAGTGTTGACGGTGAGACCCGGCCTGTCGGTCGGCGCCTATGCCGCTGACGCGCTCTGCTGCGGAAAGTCCGCGGTCGCGCTGAGGTCCGCCCACTGCTCGAGCTCGGCCGCACGCTGCGTTGCGGCGTCCCGTGCTTGAGCGACGGCGCCCGCTCCGAGCAATAGCCGGCGCGGCGGGTCGTCAGATCCGACGACCTCAACGATGATCCGCGCGGCCCGCACCGGATCCCCGGGCTGCGTCCCGTTGGTCCGCTCCCGCATGCGGTTGATCTCCCCAACGCTCGGCTCGTAGTCCGCGCCGACCTCGTGCAGCCGCATCGAGGATCCCTGCCAGTCGGTGCGGAACGCGCCGGGCTCGATGATCATGACCTTCACGCCGAACGGCTTGACCTCGTTGGCCAACACCTCGGAAAACCCCTCCACCGCAAACTTGGCCGCCTGGTAGGCACCCATCCCCGGGGTGCCGCCGACGCGCCCGCCAACGGACGAGAATTGGACGAAGGTGCCGGAGCGTTGCCCGCGGAGCACCGGTAGCGCCGCACGCGTGACATTCACCACCCCGAAAAAGTTCGCCTCGATTTGGGCGCGGAAGTCGTCCTCATCCAT
>JAVHVL010000041.1:0-4041 GCA_032160565.1 Pseudonocardiales bacterium
GCCGGGGGGCTGGGCGACGGCCCACGCCGCCACCTCGTCCGGCGTCGACCGCGGCTCGTTCATAGGGTCGATTATGGACCGGGGGTCCGACAATACCGGCGCAGTTTCCCCCGACCACATAAGAAGATTCTCGAAGATCCGAACCGAGCGAGACCCGGACCGCAACCCCAGCAGAACGCGACCCGAAAGCGCAAGCCGACCAGAGGATCACCGCTCGTCGCCGCCGCTCTTCACACACCGAAGCCGAGCGAGACGCGACCCGAACACGAGACCCGACCGAAGGATCAACCCCTCGTCGCCGCCGCTTTTCACGACGCAAGAAGCGCGAGTGGCAACCCGAAAGCGAAACCTCGACCGAAGGATCAACCCCTCGTCGCCGCCGCTCTTCACCCACCCAACCCGAGCGAAACGCGACAAGAACAGCGCGAGTCGACCCTCGCCGGCATCGCTTCCCTAAAACGCGGGATACCCCACATCCGTAAGCCGAAAGTTCAACTCACCCATCATCTTGCGCAGAACCGGCAGTGACACCCCGACCACATTGTGCGGATCCCCGTGGATGCCCTCGATGAACCAGCCGCCGTAGCCGTCGATGGTGAACCCGCCGGCCACGTTCGACGGCTCGCCGCTACCGCAATACGCCTCGATCTCGTCGTCACTGATCTCGGCGAAGTCGACGGACGTGGAGACCGTCGCTACGCAGACCCGTCCGGCGGCCACGTCCATCAAGCAGTGCCCGGTGTGCAGCGCACCTCGCTTGCCACGGATCCGGCGCCAGCGCTCCATCGCGGCCGCGGTGGTGCCGGGCTTGCCCACGGCCTCGCCGTCGAACTCGAGCAGTGAGTCGCAGCCGAGTACGAGCGCCTCACCGCGGATGCCGGCGGCGACGAGCTTCGCCTTCGTGTTCGCCAGCAACTGCGCGAACTCCGCGGGCGTGCTCGACTCGGGGTCGACGCTCGATTCGTCGAGGCCGCTGACGATCACCTCTGGAGTGACGCCGGCGCGCAGCAACGTCTGCCGACGCGCCGGGGAGGCCGACGCGAGGATGAAGCGGGTCGTCACAGGCCAAGTGACTTCGAGACGACGCCCTTCATGATCTCCGTCGACCCGCCGTAGATGCGAGTGACCCGCGCGTCGGCGTAACGGCGCGAGACAGGGTATTCGGTCATGTAGCCGTAGCCACCGTGCAGTTGCACGCATCGGTCGACGACGCGCCCCTGCAGTTCGGTGCACCACCACTTCGCCTTCGCGGCGTCGGCCACGGCAAGCTCGCCGGCGTTGAGCAGGTTCACGCACTGGTCGAGGAAGGCCTGCGCGATGTCGACCTCGGTCGCGATCTCGGCAAGCACGAACTTGGTGTTCTGGAACGAGGCGATGGTGGTGCCGAAGGCCTTGCGCTCCTGCACGTAGCGCAGCGTCTCCTCGAACGCGGCGCGCGCCTCCGCTACCGCCGATACCGCGATCGACGTGCGCTCCTGCGGCAGCTTCTGGGTCAGCTGCTTGAATCCCTGCCCCTCCTCGCCGAGCAGGTTCGCCCCGGGAACGCGCACATCGCTGAAGGAAAGCTCAGCCGTGTCCTGGCTGTGCAGGCCGAGCTTGTCCAGGTTCCGGCCGCGCTCGAACCCCGCCATGCCCCGCTCGAGGATGAGCAGTGACATGCCGCTGTGCCGATCCTCGCCCGTGCGCACCGCGGTGATCACCAGGTCCGCGTTGATGCCGTTGGTGATGAACGTCTTGCTGCCGTTGACGATGTAGTCGTCGCCGTCGCGCTTCGCGGTGGTACGGATACCGGCAAGATCGGAGCCCGCTCCGGGCTCGGTCATGGCCACCGCGGTGATCAGCTCACCGGACGCGATGCCGGGTAACCATCGCTGCTTCTGCTCGTCATTGCAGAAGGACAGGAAGTACGGCAGGCAAGTGTCATTGTGCAGGGTGATGCCCAGCCCGGAGCCGGTGATGCCCGCGAGCGCGACCTGCTCGTCGAGCGCCTGGTTGAAGCGGAAGTCGTCGACGCCGCCGCCGCCGTACTCCTCGGGCACCTGCATCCCGAGGAAACCACTGCGCCCCGCCTCGACGAACACCTCGCGCGGGGTGATGCCCGCCTTCTCCCAATCCAGGTAGTTGGGCACGATCACCTTGTCGGCGAAGGCGCGAAACGCCTCGCCGAAGGCGAGGTGGTCCTCGTCGAAGTGCTTGCGCTGCATGACGATCCCCTTGGCTGGTCGTATCCGATGCGTTACGGCCTTTGTACCAGCACCGAGGAACGTTGAGACCGGAGCGCGGATCGGGGGTGCCCGCGCTCCGGTCACGCCGCCAATATTTCCCGAGTCGTCCCCGCTTGCAACTCGGCGCGCCAGCGGCGCTGGATACCGTCATGCCATGGCCTCGGCATCGATGATCGGCGTGATCGGCGGATCCGGCTTCTACTCCCTGCTCGAAGACGCGACGCAGCGCAGCGTGGATACCCCATACGGCGCGCCCAGCGATCCGATCACGGTCGGCACCCTCGGTGGCCGCGGGGTCGCCTTCCTGCCCAGGCACGGCGTTGACCACCGGTTCCCTCCCCACCTCGTGCCGTACCGGGCGAACCTGTGGGCCCTGCGCTCGCTGGGCGTTCGGCAGGTACTGTCCTTGTCCGCGGTGGGCTCCCTGACCACGGCGCTGCCGACCGGCACGCTCGTCGTGCCGGACCAGATCGTCGATCGCACCCATGGCCGCGCGCACACCTACTTCGGCGAGCCCACCGGTGTGGGGCACGCCTCCTTCGCGGACCCGTACTGCCCGCACGGCCGTGCGGCGGCACTCGGAACCGGCCTGCCCCTCGTCGACGGCGGCGTGCTCGTCGTCGTGAACGGCCCGCGCTTCTCCTCGCGCGCCGAGTCGCTGGAGTTCCAGTCGCACCGCTGGTCGATCATCGGCATGACGGCCATGCCGGAAGCGGGGCTCGCCCGGGAGCTGGCGCTCTGCTACACGACGCTCGCGCTGGTGACGGACCTGGATGCCGGTGTCGAGGCCGGCCAGGGCGTCACCCACGCGGACGTGCTCGCCGCGTTCGCCGCGAACCTGCCGCGGCTGCGCGAACTGCTGCTGGCGACGATCGAGGCCATGCCGGCGCAACAAGGGGATTGCCCGTGCGGGGACACCTCGGCCCATCCGCCGTCGTTCCAGCTGCCCTGACGGCCGCCGCGAACCCGGACGGCCTACGCGATCGGCAGCTGGACGGTGAATCGGCAGCCGCCGGCCTCGTTCTCCACCTGCACGCTGCCGGAGTGCGCCTCGACGATGCCCCGCGAGATCGCCAGCCCCAGCCCCGCCCCCGCGGGGTTGACGGCGTGCGGGGTGCGGGCCGGCTCGCCGCGGAACCCCACGTCGAACAGCCGCGGCAGGTCGTCGGGCGCGATGCCACCGCACTCGTCGTGCACCACGACCTGGGCGCGCTGCCGGCCGTCCCGTTCCGTGATCCCGACCAGTACGTCGACTCGGCCGTCGGTGCGGGTGTGCCGGATCGCGTTCGCCACCAGATTCGTCAGGGCGCGGTTGAGCTCCGGCCCGTTCCCGTAGACCAGCACCGGCGCGGCCATCTGCCCGGCCAGCCGGACACCCTGTGCGGCGGCGAGCGGGTGCAACGCGGCGAGGCAGTCGGACACCAGATCCCCGAGCGGGAGGGGGTCGAGGTCGCGGGCGAACGAGCCGGCCTGGATGCGCGACAGGTCGAACAGGTCGTCCACCATCCCGCTGAGCCGGTCGACGGACGCGCGGATCTGCTTGTAGTACAGCTCCGGCTCCTCGACGACGCCGTCCTCGAGCGCCTCGGACATCGCGCGCAGTCCGGCAAGCGGCGTGCGCAGGTCATGGCTGACCCACGCGACCAGTTCCCGGCGCGCGGACTCGAGCGCCTGCTCCCGGCTGCGTGACTCCGCCAGCCCCTGAGCGGTGGCGTTCAGCTCGCGCCGGACCGCCTCCAGCTCCGCGGTGAGGCGCCGGCCGTCGGCGCGCGGCACCCGCCCCTCGCCGATGTCCGCGACGGCGTCGCTGAGCGCC
>JAVHVL010000133.1:0-6010 GCA_032160565.1 Pseudonocardiales bacterium
CCGTCGCTGGCGGCTGGTCCCGCGTAGCCTCACCGCTCGACTCGTCACCGGCGTGGTCAGCCTGGTCGTCGTCCTCGTCCTCGCCACCGGCACCGCCACCTACTTCGCCCTGCAGTCGTTCCTGTACAAGCGCCTGGATCAGCAACTCACCGCTGCCGCCAGCCTGCCGTCGATCAACAGCCTGCTCACGCCCCGTCCGAACTTCACCGACGAGTTCCAGACGCCGCAACGGGTCTGGGTGACCGTGCTCGACCCGACAGGCCAGCCGACGTCGTACCAGCCGACCGGCCCGGCGGTGAGCGCGCTGCAGGCCACCGCATCCACACGCGAGGCACTCCTCGGCGGGACCAGTCATCCGGTGAGCGTCACCACTCTCGATGGGCAACACCTTCGGCTGATGTCCGTAGCGAAGCTGACGCTCACGACGGTGGACGATTCGACCGGACTGCGCTCCCGGCAGCAGGTCACCGTCCTCGTCGGTCTGTCCACGAGTGAGGTGGATCGGACGCTGCATCGGCTTTTGCTGCTCGAGTACGCGATCGGTGCCGGTGCGATCGCACTTGCTTTCGCGGCGACGGCGTACGGCGTCCGCTTCAGCCTGCGGCCGCTGCGGCGCGTCACTAGCACCGCCCGCGAGGTAACCGCGGAACTCTCACCCGAGGGGGCCGGGCTGGACCGGCGGGTGGCGGTGACCGAATCGGACACCGAGGTCGGGCAGCTGGCCGAGTCGATGAACACCTTGCTCGGCGCGGTGGAGACCCAGTTCGCGGCCCGGCTCGCCAACGAACAGCGCATGCGCCAGTTCCTCGCCGACGCCTCCCATGAGCTGCGCACCCCACTGACCTCGATCCGGGGATACGCCGAGCTGGCCCGCATGCAGCGGCAACAGGGGACCGGCGCGGACACCAACGCGGACAGCCTGGAGCGCATCGAGTCGGAGGGCACCAGGATGTCCCGGCTCGTCGACGACCTGCTCACTCTCGCCCGCAGCGACCAGGGCGGCGAGCCGAAGCAGGAGTGGGTCGACATCGCCGAATTGCTCGGCGACGCGGTCAGCGGTACGCGCGCCGCCTATCCCACCCGGCGCATCGACCTGTCGGCGCCGCACGGCCTGCATGTCATCGGCGACCGCGACCAGCTGTTGCGGGTCATGCGCAACCTGATCACGAATGCCGCCGTGCACACCGCGCCCGAGGGGCCGATCGGCGTCAGCGCCACGCGGGAGGGGCACTGGGTCGTCCTGCGGGTGAGCGACGCCGGCCCCGGCCTGCCGCAGGAGGAGGCGGCGCACGTGTTCGAGCGCTTCTGGCGCGCGGACAAGGCCCGGACGAGAGCGCGCGGCGGCAGCGGTCTGGGGCTGGCGATCGTGGCCTCCATCGTCCAGGCGCACGGCGGCGGCGTCCGCTTCGACAGCAGCGTCGAGCGGGGCAGCACCGTCACGGTCAGCCTGCCGATCGGAGCGGCGAGCGGAATGGCGTAGCCGGCGTTAGGCACAATCGTCGACATGCCCGCCCGCGCGCCGTCCGCCCTCGACCCCGCCGTCGCCGACCGCCTCAAGCGGGACGCGGCCGGCCTCGTCGTCGCCGTAGTCCAGCAGCACGACACCGGCGAGGTGCTCATGGTCGGCTGGATGGACGACGAGGCGCTGCACCGCACGCTGACCACCGGTCGCACGACGTACTGGTCGCGGTCGCGGCAGGAGTACTGGGTGAAGGGCGAGACGTCCGGAAACGTGCAGTACGTGAAGTCCGTCGCGCTGGACTGTGACGGCGACTCGCTGCTCGTCCAAGTCGAGCAGGTGGGCGCCGCGTGCCACACCGGAGACCGCACCTGCTTCCAGGCCGGCGCGCTCACGGTGCGCACGTGATCGGCCCGGAGGAGCTGTGCGACCTGGCCCAGTCGCACCGCCTCGTGCCGATCACGCGCACGCTGTTCGCCGACGGCGAGACGCCAGTGGGCGTCTATCGAAAGCTGGCCGCCGGGCGCCCCGGCACGTTCCTGCTCGAATCAGCCGAACCGGGCGCCTCGTTCTCTCGCTGGTCGTTCGTCGGCGTCAACGCAATCGCGTCGCTGACCGTCGAGGGGGACGAAGCGGTATGGACCGGTACGCCGCCGGCCGGCCTGCCCACCAGCGGCGATCCGCTAGCCGTGCTCGGCGCCGCGTGGCGCGCGGTGAAGGGGCCGCGGCTGCCCGGGCTCCCGCCGCTGACCGGCGGATTCGTCGGCTACCTCGGCTACGACGTGGTGCGCCGGATCGAGCGGCTGCCCAGCAACGCCGTCGACGAGCTCGGCGTGCCCGAGCTGACCATGCTGCTGGTCACCGACCTTGCGGCCGTGGACCATCACGAGTGCACCGTGGTGCTGATCGCCAATGCCCTCGTGCGCGCGGGCATGTCCGACGACGAGCTGTATGCGGCGCACGCCGACGCTGTGCGACGGCTGGACGGCATGCAGGCGGCGCTGGCCACGGCGGCCCCGCCGACCGTCGCCCTGATCGGAAGTGCGCCGCCCAAGCAGGCCGTGTCCCGCACGCCGACCGGCGAATACCAGCCGGCCGTCGAGAAGGCGCTCGAGGCGGTGCGCGCCGGCGAGGTCTTCCAGATCCAGGTCGGTCAGCGCTTCTCAGTCGACACGGTGGCCGACCCCCTCGACGTCTACCGGGTGCTGCGCACCCTCAACCCGTCGCCGTACATGTATTTCCTGCGCACCACGGAGGTGGACATCGTCGGCTGCAGCCCGGAGGCCCTGGTGACGGTGACCGACGGCCGCGCCGTGCTGCACCCCATCGCCGGCACGCGCAAGCGGGGCGAGACGGCCGAGCGGGACGCGGCGCTCGCCGCGGAGCTGGTGAGCGACCCGAAGGAGCAGGCTGAGCACGTCATGCTCGTCGACCTCGCACGCAACGACCTCGGCCGGGTGTCCGAGCCGGGCAGCGTGGCGGTCGTCGAATTCGGCGGCGTGGAGCGGTACAGCCACGTGTGGCACATCGTCTCGACGGTGGAGTCTCGGGTGGCTGCGGGCAAGGACGCCTTCGACGTGCTCACCGCGACGTTTCCGGCCGGCACCCTCACCGGTGCGCCGAAGGTGCGCGCCATGGAGCTGATCGACGAGCTGGAGCCGGTGCGGCGCGGCGTGTACGGCGGTGCGGTGGGTTACCTCGACGCCGCGGGCGACCTGGACATGGCGATCGCGATCCGCACGGCGGTGATGCGTGACGGCGTGGCGCACGTGCAGGCCTCCGCAGGCGTGGTCGCCGACAGCGTCCCGGCGCTGGAGGAGCTCGAGACACAGAACAAGGCCCGGGCGGTGCTGCAGGCGATCGCTACAGCCGAGACACTCCGGCCGGTCGCCGACGATGCGTAGCCGCGTCGAGTTCGCGCTGGCGCTGTTGCTGGATCTGCTCGGCGCGGCGGGTGCACTGCTGATCGCCTCGCGCACCTGGCAGACGGTGGTCACCCCACGCCCCAGGCCGCTCGCCGACGACGTGCTGCGGCTGACCGGCCGCACCGTCGACTCGGCCCCGACCGCACTGGGGTTGGTGGCACTGGCCGGTGTGGTGGCGGTGCTCGCCACCCGCGGGGTGGCGCGACGCATCGTCGGCGCGGCACTCGCGTGCGCGGGTGCGGCGCTGGTCTGGCGGTCGATCGCCTCGATGAGCGCGGTCAGTGCGGCGCGCGCGCGTTCGCTCGTCCAGGCCAAGCACTCCGGCGTCGGTGTCGACGGCCGGGTCGTCCCGCACGTCACCGTGCACGGCGCCTGGCCGGTGCTGTCGCTCGCGTGCGGCGTCGTCGTCCTGCTGGCCGGCCTGCTCGTCGCGGTACGGGGCCACACCTGGCTCGGTATGTCCGCCAAGTACGACGCACCGACCACGCGGCTGTCCGCGGAGGACGAGGCGATCCGGCAGGCCCGCGCCGATGCATCGTTGTGGAGCGCGCTGGACCGCGGCGACGACCCGACGGAAGGCGCCGATCCGCACCCGTAGGCACCGCGATCCGCAGGCGTAGGCGCAGTGATCCGCAGGCGTGAGCGCAGTGATCCGCAGGCGTGAGCGCAGTGATCCGAGCGCCTTTGCCCGGCCGAATCGCGACCCGGGCGCTCGCGCCGGTGCAGAACTGGCTAGTCTCGGATGACGAATCGGCGCAGGTCGAGGCTGAGGGGGATGGGCCGCAATGGCCAACGTTCTGGATGAAATCGTCGCCGGCGTCCGTGCGGACGTCGCGGCACGCCAGGCGCTGCTCCCGTTCGACGCGCTCAAGGCCGCGGTTGGCGCCGCGCCCCGCGCGAAGGATGCGCTCGCCGCGCTGAAGGCGCCGGGCGTCGGTGTGATCGCCGAGGTCAAGCGCCGCAGCCCGTCCAAGGGGGTCCTCGCGAAGATCACGGATCCCGCGCTGCTGGCGGCGGAGTACCAGGCCGGCGGGGCACGCATGATCAGCGTGCTCACCGAGGAGCGGCGCTTCGGCGGCTCGCTCGACGACCTGGATGCCGTACGCGCCGCGGTGCAGGTCCCGGTGCTGCGCAAGGACTTCGTGATCGGCTCGTATCAGGTGCACGAGGCGCGGGCGCACGGTGCGGACGTCGTCCTGCTGATCGTCGCGGCACTTGACCAGAACACGTTGATCGGGTTGCGCGAGCGGATCGAGTCCCTGGGCATGACCGCGCTCGTCGAGGTGCACACCGAGGACGAGGCGTCGCGCGCCCTCGATGCCGGCGCCAGCGTGATCGGCGTCAACGCCCGCAACCTGCAGACCCTCGACGTAGACCGCTCCACGTTCGAACGCATCGCCCCCGGACTGCCCAGCCGGGTCGTGAAGATCGCCGAATCCGGCGTCCGCGGGCCGCTCGACCTCATCGAGTACGCGGCGGCGGGCGCCGACGCCGTACTGGTCGGCGAGGGGCTGGTCACCAACGCCGATCCGCGGCACGCGGTCGCCGAGCTGGTGACGGCCGGCGCGCACCCGGCCACCCCGCGCGCCTCCCGCTAGCCCTCTCGGGCCGGAGCCGCCGGGCACCGATCTGGATCTTCCTGCGGATGCGGCACCCAAGACCGTCACAGCGCAGGAAGATCCCGCGACGCGCGGGCGCAGGGGTCCTACGACGGCTTGCGCAGCACGGTGACGGCGAAGTCCGCGTTGCCGTGCCACGGCCGCAGGTCCCAGGTGGCGAATCGGTGCTCGAGCTCCAGCCCGGCAGAGGCGCGGTGCGCGTCGAAGTCGGCGAGGGCGTAGCCGCGGTCCAGGCCGAACCCCACGACCACCACGCCGTCCGGGCGGATGTGGCCGGCGATCGCCCGCAGCACGGCGGGCTCCGTGCCGGGGGCGACGAACACCATCACGTTCCCGGCCACGACCGCCGCGTCGAACGGCTCGGCCTCGCCCGCAGCCGCGAGGTCCAGCTCACTAAGGTCGCCCAGCATCCACCTCGGCCCCGGATTGTCGCGCTCGGCGGCCGCGACCAGTTCGGGGTCGACGTCCACCCCGACGACCGCATGGCCGCGCCGGAACAGCTCCGCGCCCACCCGCCCGGTGCCGAACCCGGCGTCCAGGATCCGGGACCGGGGCGCGACGAGCGCGTCGAGCAGCCGCGCCTCGCCGGCCAGATCGGCTCCCTCCGCCGCCATCCTCCGGAATCGCTCGATGTACCACTGCGCATGCTGCTCGCCGTGATCGGTGAACCAGCGCGGTCGACTCATAGCCCCATTCTGCCGGGCACGCTGCCCGGTAGAATGGGCGCATGCATCCGGCTACCAGCCTCGGCGGGCGATGGCGCGGCTGACCTCCGTCAGCCCACCGCCGTCCGCGCCACCCTGGAGTCCATGCCATGACTGCTGATCCCGCCCGCCCTGATCCCGCCCGCCCGGATGCCGCCCGCCCGGATGCCACCGTCCCCGATGCCACGGGCCACTTCGGCGAGTACGGCGGTCGCTTCGTCCCCGAGGCCCTCGTCGCTGCGCTCGACGAGCTGGCCGAGGCTCATCGCACGTCACAGCAGGACCCGGAGTTCGTCGCCGAGC
>JAVHVL010000167.1:0-2888 GCA_032160565.1 Pseudonocardiales bacterium
TCTCAGTACGGGCCACAGTCGAATCGCCGTAGCAGCCGAGTCGAGTGTCTATTGGACATCTGGGACCCAGATTCTGCGGGACTACCTTGCTCCACGCGGCGGCACCGTCATCGAACTCGACATGCGCTCGCTCGCCCCCACGGCTGTGTGCGACGAACTCGTCGACAATCGCGCGACGGCCCTCCTGCTTCTGGTCGGCCACCCGGAGCCGGCAGTGTCGGTCGTCAAGTCTGTGCGCCGCGACCAGCGCCTCGCCGAGATCATGATTGGTGCTCCGGCCGGGCAACCGGAGTTCGCCGAATGGGCGACGTTGCTGGGCGACGACAGCGCCGGGATCCCGTTCTTGCGTTACCTGCCCGAGCGCCTCGGCCCACTCGGTGCACGAGTCGAGACGGCCCTCCGCGAGCGGCTAGCTCAAGCGCCCTCCTTCGTCGCCTTCGAGGGCTACGACACGGTCGCCGTCCTCGCCGACGTGCTGCGTTCTCACGGCGCGGACCGGGCGCGCACTGCCGAATCCTGGCCGCGCGTTGCAGTCGAAGGCACCCGCGGGCAGATCCAGTTCTCCCGCACGCCAGGCATCAGCGTTTGGCAATGGGCTTGGGCGCCAATCCAAGTCGTTGATCGAGATCCGGCGGAACCCGATCGCTTTCGGATCCTTCACGCCGGCTGAGAGAGCACGGAGGTCCGACTGCCCAGATTCGCTCCATTGCGCGACGCGACGTTCTTCGCGCGCGTATACGCACCCCGGACAAGCCCGCCAATTTGAGCCTGACCCCTTACGCGGTGCCGCTTGCGAGCAGTGCCTTGTTCGACAGGATGATGCGGCCGTCGTCATCGGCGTGCTGGCGCGCTGCTTCGGTCACTGCGTTCCAGGCCGCCTCGCGGACCTCGGGCGGATGCTGCTCGAGCAGGGCGACGAGTGGGGCAACGGTGTCCTGGATGAACGTCGTGAAGTCCTCGGCGGAGCGCCAATCCATTTCGACCTGTATCTCCTCGACCTCGACGTTCGAGAAGCCGCCGCCCTCGAGGATCGCGCTGATCGCCTCGGGCGTCGGGCGCGACAGTGGCCCCGGCGTCCCAGGGGGCGGGGGCGGCTGCTGCAGGGAGCCGAGCAGGGCCATCATCGGCAGCGAGATCATCGGTGTCTCGGGCGGTGTGCCCCACGAAGCGATCGCCATGCGGCCGCCGGGCTTCAGAAAGCTCCGGATGCGCGCCGCCGTCGCCTCCGCTTCGGGCTCGAAGATGATTCCCCAGCGCGAGACGGCCGCATCGAAGCTGCCCACCGGGAAGTCGAGCGCGGATGCCCCGGACTCGACGAGCTCGAGGTTCGCGGCGCCTGCGGCGACAGCGCGCTCGCGGCCGAAGGCAAGCATCTCGGCGGAGATGTCGGTGGCGACGACGTGTCCGTCAGGTCCAGCCTTGCGCGCCGCGGTCAGCGCAGGCTCGCCGTAGCCGGCCGCGACGTCGAGCACGCGGCTGCCCGGACCTATGCCCGCCAGCTCGACCAGACGGTCGCTGACGGGCTGCGTCATGGCGGTCATCTCATCAACCCACTTTTTCCAGCCGGTCGCCGCCTTGTTCCACTGATTGCGCTGCGCGTCACGGAACTCGGTCGGGTCGATCGCCTTCGCTTCCATTGCCTCTCCTTAGGTCGCGGGGCAGCGTAAACCTAAGGCGCGCGAGAGGGTCGGATCAAGCTTCGGTCGCACGGCGCAACAGAGCGAGGTCTCCGCATGAAGAGGTGACGTGCCCGTTTTGGAGGAGTTCGGGGCGCCTGCCGGGCTTGTCCGCACATGCCAGCTGACGACCGTAAGCGGGCCCGGCGGTCTGGTCACGCGGCCGAAGGTCAGACCCTCTGACACGTATGCGGAAAGTCGTGAGTTCGACGTCGGCCGCCAAGCCGCCTGACAACCGGGCTTTCTCCGCGGGCTGGTCACGCACAGAAATGCAATTCCCCTCTGGACTTAAGTGTGCACGGGATGACGGCACGAGATCGACCGCGGCGCCACACTGGCGCCGCCGCAGTTAGCCTGGACGAGTGAGCGAGGTCCGAGTTGTCGCCAGTAGCGGACTACGGCGCGCGGTCCTGGTGGCGAGCTGCTTCGGCGGGCTCGCGGCGTTCATCGTCGCGCTCGGGTTCGTCCCGCTCTTCTTCTCTGAGGACGGCGAGGGCACCTGGGTCGACGTCGGCCTGGCAGTGGTGGTCGTGGGCTCGGCCGGACTGTTCTTCGGTCCGCTCGTACTCCAGATCCGAGAGGGGTTGTTGGCGATGCGGCGCGGCGCATCTCCGACGCGGTTCGTTCTCGCTGCGACGGTTGGGTTTTGCGCCGGCGCAACCGCGGCTTTCATGCTCGCGATCATCGGACTCGAGGTCTCGCGCGCCATCCGGTCCGAGCAGACTCACTGGGCGGACATCCCAGGCGCTGCCGCGTTCTTCGGTCCCTGGGGCTATGCGGCCATCTCAGCCGGCGTCGTGGTCGGCGTGACCGAGTTCGTGCAGCGCACGCGACGACGTCGGGCGCGCCGCTCCGCGGTCACGCCTCAGAACGGGAACCCTTCGTCCTCCGCCGCCGGCAGCTCGTCGTCGAAGGTCAACCCGTAGGCTGGCAGCGAGTTGAGCGTCGCCGACGTCGCCGGCCAGCCCTTCGGCAACGGCGGCTTTGAGAACCCGCGCCCGCGCGGAACGAACATGCGCTTGCCATCGTGGTGGCGCCGCGGCGGCGGCTGGCCCGCGTGGCGTCTGTGGTTGTCGCGCAGGATCCGCGTCCAGGTTGTGACCGAGCTCGAGCCGGGCAGGTCGAGCAGCATCAGGCGCAGGACGCAGTTGAGCCGGTAGGAGTTGCGGAAGCTGCGCCTGCGGTCGCCGAGCCGCTGGCCGACCTGGTCGA
>JAVHVL010000186.1:0-6486 GCA_032160565.1 Pseudonocardiales bacterium
GGGCCGGACGACAAGGTGATCCTCTGGGGTGGCGGCGTCTACAACTGGTTCGACCCGCTCACGCTGATCTCGGCGGTCGACCAGCTTCGCGCGGAGCACGACGACGTCCGGCTCTTCTTCCTCGGCATGAAGCACCCCAATCCGAACGTCCCCGAGATGCGTATGGCGTGGGAGGCCCGACAGCTCTCCGACCAGCTCGGCCTCACCGACAAGTACGTGTTCTTCAACGAGCAGTGGGTCGCCTACAACGACCGTGTCAACTACCTCATGGACGCCGATCTCGGTGTCAGCGCGCACTTCCTGCACGTCGAGACGACGTTCTCCTTCCGCACCCGGATGCTCGACTACCTCTGGGCTGGCATGCCGATCGTCGCCACGGACGGTGACGCGTTCGGCCGGCTGATCAAGTCCGAGGGGCTCGGTGTGGCCGTCCCCGAGCGCGACGTCGACGCCATGGCCGTTGCGCTCGAGCGGGCGCTCTACGACGACGCGTTCGTCGCCGAGTGCCGCGCGAACGTGGCTCGGGTGCGCGAGCAGTTCACCTGGAAGCGCACGCTGGAGCCCTTGGTGGAGTTCTGCCGCTGGCCGATACGCGCTGAGGACGTCGAGGGCGAGCGCCGGCCACGGCGCAGCCGGCGCGACTACGAGCGCGATTCGGAGCTCACCGGCGGCCGCGTGGTCCGCAACCTCGCGTACGCCCGCGCCCACTACCGAGAGGGTGGTGTGCAGCTCGTCCTGCTGGCGGGGCGGGCGAAGCTGAGGCGGTTCATCGGCCGCTGAAGGTCCGCCCTCCTGGTCGCGACGCCGATCAGGCGCGGAAGACGGTGAAGAGTGCGACCGCCAGGCAGCAGGCGATGAACGCCGCGAACGACTTCTTCAGCCGCCGATCCTCCGCCGCAAGCGCCATGCCGGCCAGGAGCAGCGGGATGAAGGACATCCCGTACCGGGGGATCACCAGCGGGAAGTACTTGCCGCTGGAGACATAGGTCTGTATCTCGACGGCCAACGGGAAGGACAGGACGCCCAGTGTCGTGGCGCTGGCGAGGACGAAGCGGGGCGACCATCGCTCGTGGGTGGCCAGCACGGCGCCGATGGCGGCAACCGAGAGCGGCCCCCAGAGCCGGAGCAGCGCCGACAGGAAGTCGTTGGCCAGCGGCGCGGGTACGTAGCCGGAGGACAGCTGGTTGATGCCCGAGAAGGAGGTGCTGAACAGCTCGTCGAACGGCGCGCCGTGCACCGCTTGCGAGCTGATGCCGGCGATGGGATTGACCCAGTTCGGATCGCCGCGGAAGTTCTGGAACACCGTCCAGCCCAGGTAGACGACGAGGACCCCGCCGATCATCCCGACCGCGAGCTTCAGCAGCTGGCGGGTGCGGACCGGGTCAGCCCGTCGGCCGGTGAACGCCATCGCGCCGAGGATCACCGCGATCGCGAGGAACGGCAGCGCGTTGAGGATCTTCGTCGCCGCGGCGAGCGCCGCGAGAAGCGCGGGCAGTCGCCAGCCGAGCTTGCCGTCGACGACGACCCGCGCGAGCACGAGTACCGCCGCGCTGCCGGCGAGCGGGACGGCGGCGTCGTTCGTCACGAAGCCGTCGTAGTAGTAGAGCGCCGGCGTCAGGGCCAGCAGCAGTGCGCCGCCGGCCGCGTACGTCCAGCGGACCCGGAACCGCCGCAGCGCCAGGTACACGACGAGCATGCCGGCGAACAGCCACAGCACGCCGACGAGGCGGGCGAAGGTGATGAAGTGCGGCCCGGGGATGACGTAGTTGGCTGCACGCGCGAGCACGCCGGTGATGGCGTAGTACAGCGGCGGGTGCCCGAAGTTGTAGTTCTGCGACCCGGCGCCGACGAGGGGTTTGCCGCAGCTCGTCAGGGGGGTGTCGGGGTTGATGGCTGGGCCGCGGCAGGCGGCCTCCGCCCGGATCTCCGGCGAGATGTGCGATCCACGATCTGGGATGTGCCCGTGCGCCACCTGATAGGCGTAGTCGACGTGCGTCGTCTCGTCGAACACCGAAATTCCTGGGACCCGCAGGGCGGTGGCCGTGACGATCGTCGCCGCCACCGCGAACAGCGCCAGCGCGACAGCGAGCAGGCGCCCGAGCGGCTCTCCCCAGAACGTGCGAGGGGGTGCGTCGGCCGGCGTGTCGATCGGCTCGGCTGCCTGGTGCGGGCGCTCAGCAGCCTCGGCGGGGGATTCCACGGGAGTGCAGCCTATCTGACGGGATCTCCGCATCCACCCGCGCTGTCAGGTTTCGGGCGGGGACCGCGCTCCTAGGTAGGATCGGCGCTCAGCGGCTGAGACCAGCCGCCCGCGCCCGCGGTCCAGGCCGTCCGAGATCGAGGATGAATCGTTGCGATTGGTAGTGCAGGTGCCGTGCCTGAACGAGGAAGAGACCCTTCCGCTGGTCCTAGAGTCCATCCCCACGCACATTCCGGGGATCGACGAGATCATCCTCCTGGTCATCGACGACGGCTCCACGGACCGCACGGTCGAGGTGGCCAAGGCCCACGGCGTGACGCACTTCGTCATGCATGCCCGCAATCGCGGTCTCGGCCGCTCCTTCCACGACGGAGTACAGCGTGCCCTCGAACTCGGCGCCGACATCCTCGTCAACACCGACGGTGACAACCAGTACCCGCAGGAGCGCATCACCGATCTGGTCCAGCCGATCATCGCCGGCAAGGCCGACATCGTCATCGCCGACCGGCAGGTGCATCTCGTCGAGCACTTCTCCAGGCTGAAGATCGCCCTGCAGAAGCTGGGCAGCAAGATCGTGAACCTCGCGGCCGGCACCGAGCTTCCCGACGCCGCAAGCGGATTCCGCGCCTACTCGCGCGAGAGCCTGATGCTGCTGAACACGATCACCCGGTTCAGCTACTGCATGGAGACGATCATCCAGGCGGGCAACAAGAAGCTCAAGATCGACAGCATCCCGATCGTCACTAACCCCAAGACCCGCGAGTCGCGGCTGTTCAAGTCCATGCGGCAGCACGTCTTCAAGTCCGCGGGTGCGATCGTGCGCGCCTACATCATGTACAAGCCCTACGTGATCTTCTCCTTCCTCGCGGCGCTGTTCGGCGTGGTCGGGCTCATCCCGTTCGTGCGTTGGGGGGTGCTGCAGATCACCGACGACCACCCCGGGGGGCACCTGCAGTCGCTGCTCGTCGGGACGATTCTGCTGATCATCGCGTTCCTCAGCGTGATCATCGGCATCATCTCCGACCTCATCCGTACCAACCGGATGCTGATCGAGGACACCCTCGAGCACACCAAGAAGATGCGCTTCGGCAAGGGGGAGGATCTCCCCGAGCCAGTGGTAGTGCGGACGCTCGTCAGCTGAGCCGCTTCGGTGCTAACCGGCCGGGCGGGTCGCCACCGATACCAGCCCCGTGCCGCGAGACGGCTGCGCGCGCTGGATGTAGCGGAACGGCATGGTCGCGACCTTGACCGCGATACCGGTCGTCCGTGTCGTCGGCTGGAAGGTGCGGCCACTTGCGGCGGTGAGTTCTTCGATGGACGTTCCGTTCGCTCGAGCGGTCACGAGCTTCTTGGCGTCGAGGCGGTTGCGAACCGCCTCCAGCGCGTAGCCGAGCGGCCAGCCGTAGAGAGCGATCTCGTCGACCTGCAGCCCCGCCCCGGTGAGGCGGTCGCGCATCTCGTCGGGGGAGTAGCGGCGGAAGTGCCCGGCGTGAGTGTCCATCGGTCCGAAGCGGTCTTGGAAGGCCGGAACGGAAAGGATCAGTTTGCCCCCGGGGCGAAGGTACGGGATCCAGGCCGCCAGGGCGCCCTTGTCGTCGTCGATGTGCTCGAGGACCTCGAATGCGCAGATGACGTCGAAGGTGCTGCCGGCTGGAACTGCCTCATGAGTGCCGTTGATGACCTTGCCGCCGCGGGGTTCGATGCGCCGCCTGGCGATCTCGTACGAGATCGGATCCGGTTCGACAGCCAGGTAGTCGACGTGCCCCGCGAGCCGCGCGCCGAACGCGCCCTGGCCGCAGCCGATCTCGAGAACGCTCGTCGGCTCGATGCGGTCGAGCATTCGCGAGACAACGTCGTAGCGCAGCCATGCGCGGATAGCGAGCGGCGGAACGGGGGTCAAGGCGGGTCCTCCTGGATGGGGCCGAAAGCTACGTGGCGAGGCGGTCACAGAGCGGTTCCACTATTGCAGATGCGGTGAATCGGGACATCGCGAGCGATCGGGCCGCCTCGCGGAGCGCCTTGAGACGCCCAGGGTCGTCGGCCAAGGCACGCAGCGCCTGCGCCAACGCGGAGGCGTCGCCCGCCGGCACGTAGACGGCGGCGTCACCGAGCATCCGGCGCTGTGGAGCCGTGTCGGAGGTGACGATCGCGCAGCCGGTCGCCGCGCCTTGGTACACCTTGTTCGGTACGACGCGCCCTGCCTTCGGCCCCCAGCCGAAGATGCCCAGGCAGACATCGTGGCGCGCGACGATGCCCGGGAGGTCAGCCGACTCGACCCAGTCGATCCAGGTGACGGACTTGTTCGCAGCGGCGCTCGCATGGGTGACCGCATAGTCCTGGCCCGCCCCGATCATTGTCACGGCGATGTCGGGCCGATCTGACAACATCCCGAGGGCCTGGCCGATAATGCCGGCTCCTTGCAGCGGTGTGAACAGCCCGAAGAAGACAACGCACAGGGCCGCGTCGTCCTTCGCCGGACTGCCGTCGGCAGTACTGGCGGCGGCGGCGAACCACGTGTCGGGAGCCCCGACGGGGACGACGACAGCCTTGCCCTGCGCGCCGGGAGAAAGCAGCGTCCGGTGCTCGTCGGTGTCCAACACGACGACATCGGCGCAACGAACAGCCAGGCGATCCAACGCCTCCAGCAGGTGGAGCTTCAGTCCACCGGTCACTCCACGGTCCCGGGCGGTGTCGGCCGCGAAGACCATCATGTCCAGCACGATGCGGGTCCTCGGGAAGAGCGCCCGCGCGAGCAGGACGTCGAAGTGCCCCAAGTATCCAACGATGACGGCGTCCAGTCGGCCGCCGCGGCGGGCGCGCACCGAGCCGCGCGCGAGGCTCGCCCAGCGCGCGAGAATCCGCAGGAGAAGCCGGTACGCGAGCCACGGCTTGCCGAGCATCGCGACGCGCTCCGCGGTGGTGAGCCCTAGCGGGCGGTTGAGTTCGGCGACGTCAGTGCCGCGCTGCCGCAACCCGTCAAGGATCACGCCCACGCGCGGGTGCTTGCCCACGTCGTACGTCCCGAACCCGACTACTCGCACGACGCTCCCGCTGCCACCGGCCGATGTGGCGTTCAGGTTACGATGCATGCCTCGTGACTGATGCCGACGGGCGCCCCGGCGCATACCCAACCGACGCCGCGCCAGACCGGCCGCACGCTGATCGCCGACGCGCCGTGCTCGGTGGCGTGGTGTTCGTCGTGGTGTTCGTCGCCGCGGGATTCGCGATCTATCACCAGCGGCACTCGTTCGCCGACGCGCTGGATCGCGTCGGCGTCTGGGCAATGGTGTGGAGCTTCGTCCTTGGTGTCATCAGCGTCGGGCTGACCTATCCGGTGTGGCGCGAGGTGCTGCTTGGCCTTGGCGTGGACATGCCATGGCGTATCGGTGCGCAGGTCTTCTTCGCCAGCCAGCTCGGCAAGTACCTGCCCGGCTCGGTGTGGCCCGTGCTCATCCAGATGGAGGCCGGGCGCGCACGCGGTGCATCGCGCCGGACCATGCTTGCGGCGAACCTGATCACGATCGTGCTGAGCTGCGCGGTGGGGCTCATGCTCGCCTGCGTGCTCCTGCCGTTCTCCGACAGCCACGCGCTGAAGCGCTACTGGTGGCTGCTGCTGGCGCTGCCGCTCCTGATCGCGCTGCTGCACCCGCGGGCCGTCCCGAAGGTGCTGGACTTCGCCTTCTCGCTGCTCCGCCGCCCGCCGCTCGATCAGCGGCTGCGGGTGCGGGACAGCCTGCGCGCCTCGGCCTGGTCGCTCGCCTCCTTCGTCGCGCTCGGCCTGCACGTGGCGATCCTCGGCGTGGCGATCGGCGGCGGTGCCTCGACCGTCCTGCTCTCGATCGGCGGCATGGCGCTGGCGGTCTGCGCGGGCGTGCTGTTCATACCCGCCCCGGCTGGTGCCGGCGTGCGTGACGTGGTGCTGACCCTGGTCCTGTCGGCGACGCTCACCACCGGGCAGGCGCTGGCGGTCGTGGTGGCCTCCCGCGCGATCCTGATCGTCGTCGACCTCGCGCTCGCCGGAGTGGCTGCCGCGGCCCGGCGGCACGCGCGGTCGCCCGTCCGTAGTTGAGGCGCTCGCCTGTTGTTGATGAGACTCCTGTGGTCTAACGGGACATCTGTGACTAGTCTCGACGTGATCAGGTGAATCTCGGCGTGTTACCGCGGTAGGCCAAGGAGTCTCTGCTATGCGCGTTCCCCGACCGGGCCGGGCGGCGGCAACGGCGCTCGCCGCGACCGCCGCGCTCGTCGCGACCGCGGTCGTCGTCCTGGCCGGGTCGCCGGCCGCG
>JAVHVL010000202.1:0-16984 GCA_032160565.1 Pseudonocardiales bacterium
ATGCGGCGCACGAGGCGCTGCGAGAGCACGGCCAGGACCGAGGACGTGATCAGGAACGCCTCGATGCCCATGTCGCGGAACCGCTGGATCGCCGTGGCCGAGTCGGTGGCGTGCACCGAGGAGAGGACGAGGTGACCCGTGAGCGCCGACTGCACGGCGATGCGCGCGGTCTCGACGTCACGGATCTCGCCGACCAGGATGACGTCCGGGTCCTGGCGCAGGATCGACTTGAGCCCACCGGCGAAGGTGATGCCGGCCTGCTCGTTGATCTGGATCTGGTTGATCGAACGGACCTTGTACTCGACCGGGTCCTCGATCGTCATGATGTTGCGCTCAGGGCTGTTGATCTCGCTCAGTGAGGCGTACAGGGTGGTCGTCTTGCCACTGCCCGTCGGGCCTGCGCAGATCATCATCCCGTAGGGCGAGCGGAGCAGATCCGAGTACTTCGAGGCCATGTCATCGCGCATGCCGAGCTGGTCGATCTGGAACAGCGGGCGGCTCTTGTCCAGCAGGCGGAGGACGACCTTCTCGCCCCCGACCACCGAGGTCGTCGCCACCCGGATGTCGACGCTGCGATCCTCGACGTCCATGCTGATCTGCCCGTCCTGGGCGCGACGGCGTTCCACGATGTTCATGCCGCCGAGGATCTTGATCCGGCTCACGAGCGCCGGCCCCATGGCACCGGGGAGGTCGAGCACGTCGTGCAGCGCGCCGTCGATGCGGTAGCGCACCCGGATGCGATCGTCCTGTGGCTCGATGTGGATGTCGGACGCCCGGTCGCGCAGCCCCTGAGTGATCATCAGCTGCACGATCTGGACCACCGGCGCGTCCTCGTTCGCGGCGATGACCTCGATCCGGTTCTCCTCGCGGGTGACCACATCCCGCGCTTCGAATGCCTTGACCTGAGTGCCCACGCTGGACAGTGCCCGGTAGGCGATACCGATCGCCCGCAGGATGTCCGACTGCGCCGCCACCCTGGCAGTCACCGGCCGACCGATGATCTTCTGCAGGCTGGCCAGCATGCTCGCGGACGGATCGGCGACCGCGACAACCACGGTCTCGCCGTCGACGGACATCGGGATGGCGGTCATGGCGCGTGCCATCGCCTCGCTCATCAGCATGGTCGCGGCGGGATCCGGTGTGATCTGCCGGAGATCGACCACGTCCAGCACCTGCTGGGTCGCGACGACCCGGGCGAGGTCCCGCTCGTCGATCGTCCCGAGCTCGACGAGCAGCTGACCGAGCCGCTTGCCGGATCCGCTCTGCGCCTCTTCGAGCGCTGCGACGACCTGCTCTCGGGTCGCCAGGCCGGCCTCGACGAGCATCTCGCCCAGCCGGCCGCCGCCGGGCTGGATGTGCAGGTCTGTGGGCAACTCGGCGGACTCCGCCTCGGAGAGGCGAACGGGTGGCGCTTCCATCGTCAAGGTGGCATGCCGCGACGCGGCTCGGTTCCGGCTCCTCATGGGGCGTCTCCTCCGCGATCGCTGCCGCGCGTGACTGTCGTCGGGTATCGACGAGATGGCAGATCTACCTTCCTATCGACGCCTCAGCTCGCCCGCATTAGCGATGTGGCGTCGGCGCGGGACTTTGGTCCCGGAGTGGACGGCGGTGACACATGGCGTGATTGGCACCCGGTCGCAGCGGGTACCCACCGTGTGAGCGGCGGCCGCGTGAGCGGCGGCCGCGTGAGCGTCGGCCGAGTCGTCCTCGGCCGGTCAGGCGGGGATGCTGTCCGGGTCGTCCGGGCCGGGCATCGGCTCCACCGGAGCCGGCGGGAGCGTCTCGGGGGTGTCCGGCGACAACTCGCCCGGGTCATCGGGCACCGGTTCGCTCGGGTCGATCGGCGGATAGTCGTCAGGATCCGGCCCTGGCTGCACCATGCCGCAGTGTTACCCGACGGGTTGCAGCGCGCAACCGCCAAACCTGGTGAAATGGTGGCCATGACAAGCAAAGGACGCATCGACAAGGCTTCCTCGCGGCGTGGCGGCAAGTTCCGGGATTTCGCCGATGCGCTGTCGGACGTCGCGGTCGGCGTCGTCGAGAGCCTCACCGAGAAGGTGACCAGCGCGGTCAGTCCGAACCTGCCCGTGAGGAAGGCGGCGAGGATCAAGAAGGCGGCGCCGACCAAGAAGGCACCCGCAAAGAACGTTGCGCAGGAGGCACCCGTCCAAGAGGCGGCGCCCGCGAAGAAGGCGGCGGCGAAGAACGCGGCGCCCGCGAAGAAGGCGGCGGCGAAGAAGGCGGCGGCGAAGAAGGCGGCGGCGAAGAAGGCGGCGCCGGCCAAGAAGGCACCCGCGAAGAAGGCCGCGCCCGCGAAGAAGGCGGCGCCGGCCAAGAAGGCGCCCGCGAAGAAGGCGGCGCCCGCCAAGAAGGCACCCGCGAAGAAAGCCGCCAGGTAGTCCGCGACTCGCGTGCTCCTCGTGCTACCGGTGCGCCGCCCAGGCGCTATGGGAACGCCCATCAGCCGCCCGAGCTGTCACAGTTCCGGCTGAACATCATCAGCTGAGCCGGCGGCCGATGTAGCGCCGAGACTGCCTCGTCCCACACGGAGTCGAGACGGTCACGTTCCGGTGCGCGAGGGCTGCTCCTGGAAGGTCATCACCGGCACGCTCCGCTGCGCTCGATTGACCGTCCAATTCCAGAATCTGATTGCGGTAAGCGGCAGCACTCATCAAGCAGCGGAATGCCCTGCTTCCCCCATTGGTTCAGGCGAAAACGGTCCGGGCCAGAGAAGCAGTGGAGTCACAGTCGACGCTTATCGGCTTCGCGGACGGTGGTGAAGAAGGAGATCCCCCGCAATGAGCAATGAAGCGCAGCGCGCTGACGCGCGCCCTGACAGCACTAGCGGCAATGCCCGCACGGACCGGCAAGCGGCCGCCCGGTTCCGCGATGCGCTCGACTCGGAACGGCGCAGCGCGGCCCTCTACCGGGGGCTCGCCGCGGGCGCGGCCGGAGAGCGGCAGCAGGTCTTCTCGGAGCTTGCCGCGGTGGAGGAGCGGCATGCCGCGCACTGGGCCGGCAAGCTGGCCGGCCTCGGCGAGCGCGTACCCGAACCCGGTCGAACCGAACTGCGCACCCGGCTGCTGTCCTGGGTGGCCCGCCGGTTCTCCGCCGACGCGGTGCTCCCGTTGGTGGAGCGCGCCGAGCACGCCGACGCCGGGCTGTACGCCGACGACCCCGACGCCGCGTCGGGGATGGCCGTCGACGAGCGTTCGCATGCCCGGGTGCTCACCAGACTGCGCGAGCAGGTCCAGGTTGGCGCTGACGACGGCGGCCGCGGTATCGCCCGGCGCGAGCGGTGGCACCGCGGCGATCGCTCCGGCGCGCTGCGCGCCGGCGTGTTCGGCGTCAACGACGGCCTGGTCTCCAACACCTCCCTGGTCATGGGGTTCGCCGGTTCCGGGGCGGCCGGTTCGACCATTCTCTTCGCCGGCCTGGCCGGGCTGCTCGCCGGCGCGTTCTCGATGGCTGTCGGCGAGTACATCAGCATGCGCAGTCAGCGCGAAGCCTACGAACGCGAGATCGCCATCGAAGCCGACGAGCTCCGCGACGACCCCGAGGCCGAGGCGGAGGAGCTCGCGCTGATCTACCGGGCCAAGGGCCTTGACGCCGATGAGGCCCGGCGCGTCGCCACGACCATCATGGGCAATCACGACACCGCCCTGGAGACCATGGCCCGCGAGGAGCTCGGACTCGACCCCGAGGAGCTCGGTTCACCCTGGTCAGCGGCCTTGTCCAGCCTCATCGCGTTCGCTCTAGGCGCCGTCGTCGTCGTCCTGCCGTACCTGTTCGGCGTCGGCACCGCCGCGCTGATCACCGCGCTCGTCCTGGCTTGCCTCGCACTGTTCGCTGTCGGCGCTGCCCTGGCCGTGCTCAACGGCAGAGCGCCGCTGCGGTCGGGCGCACGTCAACTCCTGATCGGCGGGGGCGCGGCTCTGGTCGTGTTCTTCATCGGGCACGCGATCGGCATCGGCGGCGGCTGAGTTCCCCGGCCCGCCCCGACCCCCATCACGAGCTGTGCAATGGTCGCCTGCGGGCAGTGATGTGGGTGATCAGGTCTCTGGCTGCGCCCGCCGGGGGCTGCCGGGTCCCTTGCCAAACGGCCCGCAGCGCTCGGCGCAGGTCGAGCCCGTCCACCTGGACCGCGACGAGTCGCCGGCGCTCGAGGTCATCGCGCACCGCCAGTTCGCTGAGGACTGCGGGCCCAGCTCCGGCCACCACCGCCGCCCGCACAGCCGCGGTCGTGGACAGCGACAGCACCGGCTCAGCCTGTTGAATCGCGGGGCCGAGGCTGCCGCGCAAGGCCGTAGTGAGCGCTTCGCGCGTGCCAGACCCGTGCTCCCTGGTCACGAGCGGCGTAGCGGCCAGCTCGCTGGGGGTCACGGGGTTTCGGCGCCGCGCCCAAGGATGACCGGCCGCTACGACCACGACGAGCTGATCGTGGCCGACGACCCGGCTGCGCAGCATCGAGGAGAGGCGGGGCCCCTCGATGAAGCCGATGTCTGCCCCACCCGCTCGCACGTGGGCGATGACCGTCTCGCTGTTGGCCGCGGTGAGCTCGATGTCGGTCGGGTGGCCGGTGTGCCGCTGTTCGAGCATCTGGAAGGCGACCAGCCAGCCGGGCAACAGCTGCTCGGCGATCGTGAGGCTGGCGCTGACCCGCAGCCGCGCGCGCCGGTCCTGCCGCAGTGAAGCCAACCCGGCATCGAACTCGGCGGCGACCTCGAGCAGCCGCGCCGCCCACTCCGCCACGACCACGCCGTCGCTCGTCAGCTGCGATCCTCGGGCGCCGCGCCGCAAGACCACGACCCCGGTCTGCGCCTCCAGGGAGCGGATCCGGGACGAGATGGCCTGCTGGCTCACACCGACCTCTGCTGCCGCCGCGTTCAGGCTGCCCGCATGCGCGACGGCGAGCAGAACCTCCAGCGCGCTCAATTCGGGGACGTGGGCACTCAACGGCATACTGTCATCGTAGCGAGCAGCTACAAGCCAGACTTGTAGATCGCCAAGCGTAAGCCGTCTACCGCAGGGCTCGGCACAGCGCGACGCTCGAAGCATGACCGCAATCCACGCCCTCGACCGCGTCACTGAACGTCCCGGCGTAATCACCGACATCCAGCACCGGCGCCAGATCGTGCCGAACCTGACCCCGAACTGGTTCGCGTCGGTGATGGGCACCGGGATCGTCGCCGTCGCCGCGGCGTCGCTGCCCGAACAGTTCCCCGGTCTGCACACCGCCGCGACCGCAGTGTGGGCCGCCGCGGCCGCAATGCTGATCGCGCTCTCGCTGGCGACCGCGGGGCAGCTGATCCGGTATCCGCACGCCGCACGTGGATTCGCCAATGACCCGGTGATGGCCCACTTCTACGGCGCGATCCCGATGGCGATCCTGACCGTCGGGGCGGGCACCCTGCTGCTCGGCCGCGACGTGATCGGTCTACGCGCCGCCGTGGATGTCGACTGGGCGCTCTGGCTGATCGGCACGGTGCTGGGGCTGGTGACCGCCGCCGCCGTCCCCTACCTGATGTTCACGCGGCATGAGGTCCGCGCAGACAGCCCGTTCGGCGGCTGGTTGATGCCGATCGTCCCGCCGATGGTGTCGGCGGCCACCGGAGCGCTCCTCATCCCGTTCGCGCAGGCGGGGCAGCTGCGGGTGAGCGTGCTGCTGAGCTGCTACGCGATGTTCGGGGTCAGCCTGGTCGGCTCGTTCATCGTGATCACGCTGATCTGGTACCGGCTAGCGATCCACAAGGTGGGGGACGCCCGCATGGTTCCCACGCTGTGGATCGTGCTCGGCCCGCTCGGCCAATCCATCACCGCGGCGAACCTGCTCGGCGGCGTGGCCCACCAGGCCATCCCCGCGCCCTACGCGGACGGCTTCCAAGCATTCGGTGTCATTTTTGGCGTGCCGGTATGGGGATTCGCCCTTCTCTGGGGCGTGCTCGCCGCGGCCATCACCATCCGCACGATCCGCGAGCACCTGCCGTTCAGCCTGACCTGGTGGTCGTTCACCTTCCCGGTCGGCACTTGCGTCACGGGGACCACGGGGCTCGCCCTGCACACCGGCGCCACCATGTTCCGGATCGCCGCCGCCGTCCTCTACGCCGGACTGGTGCTCGCCTGGGTCATCGTTGCGGTCCGCACGGCGCACGGCAGCATCCGCGGATCCCTGTTGCGGCCTGCCCCCGCCGCGGCGGTGACTGCGGCAGGTTGATTAGGATTTGGCTGTGGGGTCGGCTGATCTGCTCAGTTACCTCTTCGCGGTGATCGCTGCGTTCGGCAATGCGCTCGCCAATGTGATGCAGCGCAAAGCCAGCCTGCAGCAGGCCGATGTGCCCTTCAACGGCCGGTTCCTTCTGGGGCTGATCCGCAACCCGACGTGGCTCATCGGCTTCGGCGGGATGGTGGCCTCGTTCGCCTTTCAAGCCGTCGCACTCGGCTTGGGTGAGCTGTCCGTCGTGGAACCGATCATCACCCTCGAGGTTCCGCTGACCCTGCTGGTCGCCGCCCGGGTGTTCCATGGCCGGCTCAGCCGGATGGAATGGACTTCCATCCTGGTGATGACCGGGGGGATGATCGCACTGCTTGCGGCGCTGGCCCCGAGCCCAGGTGACGAGACGCACGTCCAGAACATCACGTATGTCCTGGCCGGTGGCGGCACGGCGGCCACCATCGCCCTCCTGGTCATGGCTTCGAGACGGGCCACGGCGATCGTGAAGACCGCCCTCCTCGGTGCCGCCGCCGGAACCAGCTTCGGACTCACCGCTACGTTGATCAAGGCCACCGTCGCGCGACTCACCGGCAACGGATTCGTGGCGATGCTGGCGACCTGGCAGACCTACGCCGCGATCGGCTTCGGAGTCCTGGGTGTCCTGCTGATGCAGTGGGCGCTGCACACCGGCCCACTTCTGGCTGCGCAGCCAGGTTTCACCCTGATGGACCCGCTGGTCTCGATCCTGTGGGGGGTCCTGGTTTTCGACGAGAGAACCCGTACCGGCGGATGGCTGGTGCTCGCGACCATGGGAGGGCTCGGTATCGGCCTCGGGGTCGCCATCCTCGCCCGCTCGCCATTGTTCGACCCGTCCGAGCCCGAACCGGGAGACCAATCACACCAGCCCGAGGGCCCCTTGAGCGCGGTCGCGGATGAGCGACCCTAGGCGCTGTCAGGGCTGAGAGCCCCGGGGTGGTGTCGCCGCCGCGTGTCCCTAGGCGCTGTCGCGCCTGAGAGTCCGCGGTCGCCACCTGGTGATCCGGCACTGTCCGGGTCGCATAATCAGGAGTGCCCCACGCCCATCCACCCGAACCGGTCTGAGCTCATGGTGTATCTCGTCGGCGTCGCGGCTGCCCTGGCCCTCGGCGTGGGATATGTGCTGCAGCAGCGCGTAGCAGCCACCATGCCGCTGTCAGATGTGCTTCGACTACGGCTGTTGCTGGACCTGATGCGCCAGCGGCTCTGGTGGGTCGGCCTCGGCTGCATGGTCACCGGCCAGCTCCTGGCCGGCCTTGCGCTGAACCTCGCCGCGGTTGCCGTCGTTGAGCCTCTTCTCTCGACGAGCCTGCTGTTCGCGCTGGCATTGTCCGCAGCACTCGCCAGGCAGCGGATCCAGTGGCAGGAGGCCTGCGGCGCGGTCCTCGTGTCGGCCGCCCTCGGTGTCTTCATCGCGGTCGGCAATCCACGTAGCTCCGCCTCGGCCGGCACGACTGGGTTGAAGATCGGGATGGCGGTCGCAGCGGTTGTCGCCGCGGTGGCGCTGCTCGTCGCGGTGGGCAAGCGCCGCGGGTTGGTCGGGGAGTCCGTGCTGTTGGCGACGGGCGCAGGCCTGACGTACGGCCTTCAGGATGTAGCGACGCGGGGCGCCCTCGTCGTGGCTGATGACCACGGCATCACGTCGATATTCTTCAACCCGTGGATGTATGTCGTGATCGGCGCCGCACTGGTCGGCATCCTGCTGTCGCAGAGTGCCTTCAAGGCGGCTCGACTCGACTACTCGCTGCCTCCGATCGCCGCTGCCGAGCCCATCGCCGGCATCTTTCTGGGGGTGAGCCTGCTCGGCGACGCGGTGTCGGTCACTATTCCGGGCTTGGCGGTCGAATCGGTGTGCCTCGTCGCCGGGGTCGCCGGAGTGGTGCTGATCGGCCGGTCGGCCAACCTCGCGGCGAGCTGCGGGGCCGTCGGCACGATTCCGGAAGTCCCGGCAAGCTCCCGTTGACCGATCAAGGCGCGGGGAGGGGCCTCGTTCCGCTGGCCTTACCTGCCGCGATCTCCTCGTCGCCGAATCTCAGCGGGGCGCGCTGGCCGGACGGCGGAACTGACTGGACGGCGGAACTCGCTGGAGCTCAGTCGCCCGGCGCTCGCACTGCCAACACGGGGTAAGAGGCTGAAGCCAGGATTCGTTGTGCGTTGCTGCCGAGTACAGCCTTCGCTACGGCGGAGCGTCGCTTGAGTCCGATGACGATCAGTTCCGCGTCGGTTTCTGCCGCGATCTTCAGAATCTCGTCCGATGCATGGGCCAGGCTCTGGCTGACGTGTCGAACTGAAAACCGGACGTCGCCGGCGTCAAGGTGCGCCTCGATCGCGTCCAATTCCTTGTCGTCGGCGGCTGTCGGCTTCAGGTAGCCCAGCTGGTCGACGACGTTGACGATCACGAGCTCGGTGCCCCGCCAACGCGCTTCGCGAGCGGCCTCAGTCACTGCGAGGTAGCCGGTCGCGTCGGGCACGTAGCCCACAACGACGCTCATGAGCTCATGTTAACGGGCGAGCAGCCCTCGCCCGGCCGTCCCCCCGTTCACCGGACGGTTACCCGTGCGCCCATCGCCCAGCCTGTCGCAGGATGAGTGCATGGACGCATGGATTGTCGAACACCCCGGGCCGATCGACGGCGCGGACCGGCCGCTGCGCCGCGTTGAGCGTGACACGCCGGAGCCCGGCCCGGGCCAGCTCCGGTTGCGGGTGAGCTGTTGCGGCGTCTGCCGAACCGACCTGCACCTGGTCGAGGGCGACCTCGAACCCCGCCGCCCCGGCGTCGTGCCCGGCCATGAGGTAGTGGGCCGGGTCGAGGCCCTTGGGCCCGGGGCAGGGCGGTTCGCCCTCGGCGATCGGGTGGGCGTGCCCTGGCTCGGCGGCACCGACGGCCGTTGCCGGTTCTGCCGCCGAGGGGACGAGAACCTCTGTCTCGCGCCGACCTTCACCGGCTGGGACGTCGACGGCGGCTACGCGGACGCATGTTTGGTCGACGAGGCGTATGCGTACGTGCTGCCGGACTCGGTACCGGACGAGCAGGCTGCGCCGCTGCTCTGCGCAGGCATCATCGGCTATCGCGCGCTGGAGTGCGCCGCGGTCCCGCACGGCGGACGGCTCGGCATCTACGGATTCGGCGGCAGCGCACACCTGACCGCGCAGGTGGCTCTGCACCTGGGCATGCGCGTACACGTGCTCACCCGCGGCGAGGCCAACCGCCAGCTCGCGACCGAACTCGGCGTCGACTCGGTCGGCGGCGCCACCGATACCCCACCGGAGCCGCTCGACGGCGCCATCCTCTTCGCACCGGCCGGCGTTCTGGTGCCGCCTGCACTGCGCGCCCTGGATCGCGGTGGCACGCTCGCCGTCGCCGGGATCTGGTTGTCGGACATCCCCGCCCTCAACTACGCCAGCGAGCTGTTCGAGGAGCGCCGACTGCGCAGCGTCACCGCCAACACGCGACGCGACGGTGAAGAGTTCCTCGGCCTTGCCGACCGGTTCGGCGTTCGCGCCACGACAACCGCCTACCCGATGGCCGACGCACCGGCCGCGCTCGCAGACCTCGCGCACGGCAGGTTCAGCGGCGCCGCCGTCCTGCACAACTGAGGCGGGCGCCGACCGCACCTCCGGCGGCAGCCCTACCGGTGAATGCCTTCTGGGACCAGATCGGGCCGGGCTGACGAACAACCTGTGTGGCGCAGGCTCACCGGCCGCGCGGCCTAGTCCGAACGATCCTCGCGTTGCTCGTTGTGCCGGAGCGACGGTGTCGCTCCGTACGTACGTTCCACTCCGACCTGCCCCACCACTGGTTGTTCTCGCGGGCGAGACGGATCTCATGGCTTGGGCACCGCGAGGGCTCGCGCAGCGCGCCGGATTCGCCGATCACGTCCCAGTGCGAGGCCTGCGGCGGCGACAGCGGTTGTGCGTGACCGGTCGACCTTTGTCCGGCCCTGGGGAGCGCGAATTCGGGTGCCTCGTCAGGTGCCGGTCAGCGCCTCGACGGCCGGTGCCAGCTGCGCCATGGACTCCGCGTTCACGAGGATGTAGGAGACACCGAGCTGCTCACGCCGGCGCCGCAGCTCGTCGATCATCGCCGCGGTGTCGCCGCGCAGCAGCACGAGGGAGTCGGCGGCGATCAGCTGCGCCGGATCGGCGCCCGTCGCCTGCTTGGCGTGTGGCGGGACGTCGTCGCCGACCGCGAACAGGTTCATCGCGAACTCGATGTCGCCTGCGCGCGGGCCGGCCTTGGCGCGGACCTCGGCAATCGCCTCGGCCACGGTCTGGCGCGGCGTCAGCGGATCGGCGGCGATCGAGACGATGTCCGCCTTCTCGGCCGCCAGCGCTCGCGCCTTGGGCCCGCCGGCGGCCACCAGCACGCGGGTGTGCAGCTGCGGCCCGTCCAGCTCATGCACCGCGTCGATCGTCGCGGACACCTGGGCCAGCCGCTCGGCGGCGGATCCGAACGGCATGCCAAGGCTGCGGGCGAACTCGCCGCTGCGCGGATGGCCGGTACCGATGCCCATCTCGAACCGCCCCCCGGTCAGCGCCGACAGCGTGTGCGCCTCCCACGCCGTCTGCTGCGGCGTGCGCAGCGGCGCGGAGTACACCCAGGTGCCGACACCGATGTCGGCGACACCGGCGGCCAACCCGAGCGACGGCCCGGGGGCGAGCAAGTCGAGCACGTCCGGCATGAGCAGCGTGGCGTAGCCGAGCTCGGCGGCGCGCACCGCCGTCGCGCGCCAATGATCCGCCGTCCCCACCGGCGCGCCGATGGCTCCGAACCGAAACGGCCTGTCCGGCATATCCGTGACGCTAGCCCAGCCGCCACGCGAGAGGTCCGCGGCGGCAGGTCGCGATCGCGCACCCGTCCCGCGTGCCCCGCGTTGACCCCGGAGCGCCGAAAGGGGCATCTCTCATCTCGTTGATCGACAGGCCGAAGTGGCCGTCAGGGCGGCCACAAGCGGCTGTCGATCACGGGCCGAACGCGCTCGCGTGACCGCGCCGGACGACGGATCTCGCGCCAACCGTTATGGGTATGGTCCGCGCGGTCTAGAGCCACTCCGCCGGAAGCGTGATTTCGAGGGTGCGGGCGGCGTGTTGGACGGCGCGGCGGTGGTCGCGGTGCTCGGGGGTGAGGGGTTCGACGGTCATTGCGACGGGTGTGGTGTCGGCGTCGGGGTGGCGAGCTTGATACGGCCGACGCGTTAACGGGACAGCCGGTCGGCGACGCCGATCGTGGGGTCGGGGTAGTCGACCCCGGTGGGCTCGATGTGGTCGATGGCGGCGAGGAGTGCTTAGGCGTCGGGGTAGGGCCGGAACCTGGCCATGGTTTCCAGCAGGGCGCTGGTGAGGTTGTCTGCGGTGTAGCGGACGATGTAGAGCCCGGCGGGTCGTCGTAGCGGTTCGGACCGGGGCCGTCGTAGCTCATCCGGGGCAGCGCCGCCGGGTAGGGGTGTACCCGCCATGCGCCGGCCTCCGACAGCGGCCGGTGCGCGTGGTGCGGCACCCGGGCAGGCTTCGAGGAAGGCGCGGGTTGCCGTGAGCGGGGGGCGTTGCACGTCGTCGGGGTCGGATTGGGACAGCAGCACCAGGGGGCCTGGTCGTCGAGTTGCGGGTTGGCCGAGCGCAGGAAGCTGGTTGCCACCGAGCCGGTGCCGTAGACGAGGGTGATGGCGTAGGCGAGGCGGAACAGCAGCTGCAACCGTGCCTGTTCGCTGTGGTCGCGAGGTTCGGTGTGGTCGTCGCGCCAGCGGCGCAGGGTGGGGGCATCGGTGCCGCCGACGCCGGCGGCGGTGAACCGGGGGCCGATGGTGTCCAGCAGCCAACCGGCCTGGCGCCAAGCGGGGGTGGTGAGGGCTTGTTTGTAGGCGCGGTCCCAACAAGCGCCTGGGCCTTTCATGTGCATGGAGCCCAGTGATCACGGGGCATTCAGTGCCCCCGGCAGGGATCGAACCTGCGACTTACCGCTTAGAAGGCGGCAGCTCTATCCACTGAGCTACGGGGGCCGACTTTTACCGGCAGGTTACCGGCCCCGTCGCCCTCGACGTCGGATTCGTGCGGTGTGAACATCCTGCCGAGCGAGTACTCCGGATCCCGGCTGTCCACGGTGTAGCCGAGGTATGCCGCGATCCCGAGCCCGATCAACAATCCCAGAAGCAGCAGAGCGACCATGGCAGAAAGTCTTCGCGCATCCAGATGAAGACGCGAGCGACTTTATGTCGACGTGCGTTGAATTCCTGCCAATCCCTCTGGCACAGTGAGCCCATGCCCATCCACTCGGTCGCCATCCTCGCCCTGCCGGGTGTGCAGCCCTTCGAGCTCGGCGTCGCGTGGGAGGGGTTCGGGATAGATCGCCGGGACGAGGGTGTGCCCGCCTACGACTGCGCCGTCGTGTCGATGACCAAGACCGTAGCGACGGCCGGTGGTTACTCGATCACCACGGCGCACCGGCTGGATCGCGCGCGTGCGGCGGACCTCGTGATCGTCCCCGCGAACGTCGATCGGACCCAGCACCCCGAACCGATCCTCGACCTCCTGCGGGAGACCGTCGAGCGCGGTGCGAGCGTGATGAGTGTCTGCTCAGGGGCCTTCGTCCTGGGCGCGGCTGGGCTCCTGGACGGACGTGACTGCACGACGCACTGGCGTTACGCGCGCGAGCTCGCCGAGATCTACCCCGCCGCGCGGGTGAACCCCGAGGTCCTGTTCGTGTGCGACGGGCCGGTCATGACCTCCGCGGGCACGGCCGCGGGGCTGGACCTCTGCCTGCACATCATCCGCGCCGATCACGGTGAGGAGATCGCGCGGAAGGTGGCGCGGCGAATGGTGATGCCGCCACACCGTGACGGCGGACAGGCGCAGTACGTCGACGCCCCCATCCGCACCCGCCCGGCGGAGACGCTCGCTCCGCTGCTGGACGAGCTGGCTGACGAGCTGGCCGGAGAGCACACGGTGGAGTCGCTGTCGGCTCGCTGCGCGATGAGCCCGCGAACGTTCGCCCGGCGGTTCCGGGCCGAGACAGGCACGACGCCGCACCTGTGGCTGACCCATCAACGCGTGCTGCGGGCGCGGCGCATGCTCGAGGAGGGCGACGATGCCGTGGAGGCGGTCGCCGACCGGTGCGGCTTCGGTTCGGCAGCGATGCTGCGGCACCACTTCGGGCGCATCGTCGGGGTCTCGCCCGCCGCGTACCGCCGGGTGTTCCGCCATCGCAGCTCGGCCGCCTAGCACCGCGGTCCGACAATTCGGCGCCGCGCCGTCCACACCGGCCCCGGCCGTCCACAGATCGGCGCGAGACCTCCCCGCCATCCACCCTCCCCGGTTCAGTGGTGTCACGCCCAGGTCGGGCGACCCGGATGAAAACCGGAAGCCATGAGGAGAACGGCATGAACGACGCGGTACTGACGATCATCGGAAATGTGGTCGACGAGCCGAGGATGCGGCTGACGAAGAACGGGCACGCGGTCACCAACTTCCGGGTGGCCTCGACGTCGCGGCGCTACGACCGCGAGCAGGAGCAGTACGTGGACAACACCACCCTCTTCTTCACGGTCACGTGCTGGCGGGCCATGGCGGAGAACGTCGCGCAGTCGGTGAAGAAGGGGCAGCCGGTCGTCGTCCACGGTCGGCTGTACTCCCGCGAGTACACCGTGAACGAGGTGGTGCGGGTGTCCTACGAGCTGGAGGCCAACTCGGTCGGCCACGACCTGTCCCGCGGCACCGCCGACTTCAGCAAGGTCGTGCGCCCGCGCGGCAGCGTGCAGGTGGAGGTCGACGCCGACGGGATCCCGGCCGAGCGTAGTGACGAGTGGCTCGACCTGGCCGAGCCCGCGGACGCAGGGACCGCCCCAACAGCCGACGTCCGGGAGCTCGCCCCCACCGGCTGAGCGCAATGGGTCGGCCTCGCCGCGCCCCAGATCGCGGGTCATGGCGCGGCGAGGTCGACACGGCTGGGACACTGGAAGAAGGCCGGCGACGCCGTATGGCGGTCGGCGTAACTCCGCAGACTGAAGAGGCACAGTGGCTCAGTTCATCTACACGATGTACAAGGTGCGCAAGGCGTACGGCGACAAGGCGATTCTCGACGACGTCACGTTGTCGTTCCTGCCCGGCGCGAAGATCGGCGTGGTCGGGCCGAACGGCGCCGGCAAGTCCAGCGTCCTGAAGATCATGGCTGGGTTGGACCAGGCGTCCAACGGCGACGCGACGCTCGCCGCCGGCGCCACGGTCGGACTGCTGCAGCAGGAACCGCCGCTGGACGAGTCGAAGACGGTCCGGGAGAACGTCGAGGAGGCGGTCGCCGAGCTCCGTGGCTGGCTGGCGCGCTTCGACGAGGTCTCCGCCGCGATGGGGGAGCCGGACGCCGACTTCGACAGCCTCCTGAGCGAGCAGGGCGACCTGATGGAGAAGATCGAGCACGCCAACGGGTGGGAGCTCGACAGCCGCATCGAGCAGGCGATGGACGCGCTGCGCTGCCCGCCGGGCGACGAGCCGGTCACCCATCTCTCCGGTGGCGAGCGGCGCCGCGTGGCGCTGTGCAAGCTGCTGCTCGAAGCCCCGGACCTGCTGCTGCTCGACGAGCCGACGAACCATCTGGACGCCGAGAGCGTGCAGTGGCTCGAGCAGCACCTGGCCAAGTACCTAGGCACCATCCTCGCCGTCACCCACGACCGGTACTTCCTCGACAACGTCGCCGAGTGGATCCTCGAACTCGACCGCGGTCGCGCGTATCCGTACGAGGGCAACTACTCCACCTACCTGGAGAAGAAGGCCGAGCGCCTCAAGGTCCAGGGCAAGAAGGACCAGAAGCTCGAGCGGCGGCTGCGCGAGGAGCTCGACTGGGTCCGCCAGAATGCCCGGGGTCGCCAGGCCAAGAGCAAGGCGCGCCTGCAGCGGTACGAGGAGATGGCCACCGAGGCCGAAAAGACCCGCAAGCTGGACTTCGAGGAGATCCAGATCCCGCCGGGTCCTCGGCTGGGCAGCGTCGTCGTCGAGGCCAACCACCTGGAGAAGGGCTTCGACGGCGAGCTCCTGCTCGACGATGTGTCCTTCAGCCTCCCGCGCGGTGGCATCGTCGGCGTGATCGGGCCGAACGGCGTCGGCAAGACCACGCTGTTCAAGATGATCGTCGGCCAGGAGAAGCCCGACGGCGGCGAGCTAAAGGTCGGCGAGACCGTGAAGCTGAGCTACGTCGACCAGAGCCGCGGCGGCATCGACCCGGCGAAGAGCGTCTGGCAGGTCGTCTCTGACGGCCTGGACTACATCAACGTCGGGCAGGTCGAGATGCCGTCGCGCGCCTACGTGTCCGCGTTCGGCTTCAAGGGGCCGGACCAGCAGAAGCCCGCCGGGATCCTCTCCGGCGGTGAACGCAACCGGCTGAACCTGGCGTTGACGCTGAAGGAGGGCGGCAATGTCCTGCTGCTGGACGAGCCGACCAACGACCTGGACGTCGAGACGCTCGGCTCCCTGGAGAACGCGCTGCTGGAGTTCCCCGGCTGCGCCGTGATCACCAGCCACGATCGGTGGTTCCTCGACCGCGTCGCCACGCACATCCTCGCGTGGGAGGGCGACGCCGAGAACGGCGCGAAGTGGTTCTGGTTCGAGGGGAACTTCGACTCCTACGAGAAGAACAAGATCGAGCGGCTCGGCGCCGAGGCCGCCCGCCCGCACGCGGTGACCCACCGCAAGCTCAGCCGCGACTGAGCGGACCTGGCGGCGATGGCACGTTTCGTGCACGAGGTGCACATGCGCTGGTCGGACATGGACGCCTACCGGCACATCAACAACTCCGCCTACCTCGCGTACCTGGAGCAGGCCCGCGTCGCGATGTTCTTCCACCGCCACGACGGCTTCTCCAGCGGCACGGTGATCGCGCGGCACGAGATCGACTACATCCGGCCGGTCGTCTACCACCCGGAGCCGTTGCGCCTGGAGCTGTGGATCGGCGAGGTGCGTGGGGCGTCCTTCACCGTCCACTACGAGGTGTTCGACCACGATGTGCTCGTTGCCCGCGCAGCCACTACCTGCATCACGTTCAACTTCGACATCGACCGGCCGCGCCGGCTGACGGACGAGGAGCGCGGCATCCTGGGCGGCTTCGCCGACGAGGCGGCGTGGACCAGGACGTGATCGGCCCCGCCGGACTGCACGAGGCGCGTGGCGCGATCGAGGAGCTGGCACCGGTGCTGCGCCGGGCGGCCTCCCTCGATCCGAGCACCCTGGCCCGGATCCGCATCCGGGGCGGCCGGGCGTCAGTCATGCTCCGGCTGCCCTTCGGCGTGCTGGTCGGACGCACCGTCGCCGCCCAGGCACCCGACGAGCCGATCGACGTAGTCGTCCGCGCACCGGAGCTGCTCGCCTGGCTGGACGGCGACGCGCCCGACCCGCCGGGCAGCCGCGACGCCGACTGGCGCGGTGGGCTGCCCCCGGTCGCCGGCTGGCAGCGAGTCGACACCGTGCCCGACCACGTCATCCGCAACCTGGTTCGCAGCGGTGCCCGCACCCTGCAACAGGCGGCTGAGCGGGACGGGATGCCCGGCGCGCAGCCCCGTGCCGAAGTCACCGATGCCCTGCTCGATTCGGTGGTGCTCACCGTCAGGGCGGAAGGCGGACTGCAGGCAGCGATCACCCTGCGAATGGTGAGCGCGCTGACCCGGATGGGGTTCCTGCCCCGAGGCTCGCACGCCGGGGTGGATGTCGCAGGGCGGTGGCTTCGCGTCGCTGCGGAGTACGGCTCGGTCTTCGCCGAGC
>JAVHVL010000305.1:0-3380 GCA_032160565.1 Pseudonocardiales bacterium
CCTCGGCCTGATGTCGCCGTGGACGGGTCCGTCCGACGAGGACATGGCCCGCCGCCGCGACCGCGTCACGAACGTCGCGTGGGGCCGGCGGAGCGCCACGTCATACCGCGGCACCGCCGAACACACCGACCCCGGCTACGCGCCGATGTACGCCGACCTCGCCGGCCTCCCGCCGATGCTCATCCACTGCGGCGCCACCGAGATGCTGCAGCCGCAGATCGCCAAGTTCGCGGCGCGGGCCCGCGCGGCCGGCGTGCACGTGCAGCTCGACGAGCACCCGCGGCTGTGGCACAGCGTGCACGTGCTGGCCGGAATGCTGCGCGAGGCGACGGACGCCGTGGACGAGCTGGGCGCCTTCCTGCACGCGATCTTGATACGCGAAGTGCCGCAGGCGGCAGGTGGTGTCTCGGGACATCAACTGTCAGCGACGTCCTGAGAGAGAACACGCCGCAGGCGGCACCCGAGATATCAAGATCGCGGCTCGGGTAGGTGCTCGCGCGCCCACATCGCCGCCGATGTGCGGTCCCCCACGCCGATCCGCCGGAACACGTTGCCGAGGTGCACCTTCACGGTCCGCTCGGTGATGCCGAGCTCGCGACCGATCTGCTTGTTCGCCAACCCCTTGCTGACCAGTCGCAGCACCTGCGTCTCGCGCGCGCTGAGCAGATCGCCCGGTGCGGCGGAGCTCGGCAACAGCGCGCCCGCAACGCGAGGATCCAGCGGCGCATGCCCGAGTGCGGCGGCACGTACTGCCGACAGCAGCTCCTCCGGCGTGCAGTCCTTCAGGACGTAGCCGATCGCTCCGGCGCTCAGCGCGTCGCGGACCCGATCGCGGTCGGAGAACGACGTGAGCACGACGACGCGCACGTCCGGGCGGTCCGTGAGCAGCTGCCGCGTCGCGGCGACGCCGTCGAGCACCGGCATGGACAGGTCCATCAGGACGACCGCCGGACCCGTGGCGGCAGCCAGCTCGAGCGCCTGCGCGCCGTCCTCCGCCTCACCGACCACCTCGATGTCCGCCGCCGGGGCCAGCAGTGAGCGCAGCCCGGCCCGCACCAGCCGGTGGTCATCGACGAGCAGCACCCGAGTCTTCGCCCCGGTCATCGCGCCGGCACCGTCAGCAGCCAGCTCGTCCCGCCCGCCGTCGCCACGCGCAGCTCGGCGCCGAGCGTACCGACGAGGTCGCTCACCAGGCGTAGCCCGAAGTGCCCGTCGGCCACTGCCTGCGCAGGGTCGAAGCCGACGCCGTTGTCGACCACCGTCAGCTGAACCGCCTCGCCCGCCTGCCGCAGCGCCAGGTGCACCTCGGTGGCACTCGCGTGGACGACCGCGTTGCGCAGCAGCTCCTGCGCGATGCGGAACACGGCTTCCTGCTCGTCCGGCCCGAGGCCGTGGAGGGCTGGCTCGTCGACGTCGAGATGGATCACCGGCCCGCGCCCGGCGAGGGTCGCGACGAGATCGCGCAGGGCTGCGGGCAGTCCGGCGGAGCGCAGCGTCGGCGGATAGATGTCGACCAGGAGCGAGCGCAGGCCGCCGATGCTGGAGCGCACGGCGCCAGCAGCGTCGCGCAGCTCCTCCCCCAGCTCGCCGTCGCCGCGGGACACGGCCTGCTCGGCGCCGGCGGCAACGGCGAACGAGGCGGCGACGAGCTCCTGCACCACGCCATCATGGAGCGTCGCGGCGATCCTGCGGCGCTCTTCCAGCGACGCATCGACGGCGCGTTGCATGGCCTGCTCGCGCTGTGCCTGCGCCCGGCGCGCCTTGACGAACAGCCCCCAGCCGATCGGCAGGAGCAGCGCGAAGATCGCGACCAGGCTGCTGAGCATGATTCCCGCGAAGCCGCGCCACAGCTGGCTGCTGCGTGCGCTGACGTCGTCGTAGCGGAAGTAGGTCTCGAACAGCAGCGGGCGGCCGCTCGGTGTCCAGACCGGCCGGTACACCTCCAGCAGCTTGCCCTTGCTGCGCTCGAAGCGATTCTCCGGCCGCTTCAGATCGCTGACCTCGGCGCGCGTCTGCGGGGTGCTCAGGACCTCCCGCGCGCCGTCGTCGATCTGGAAGCTCAGGCCGACCAGGCGCGGCTCGTCGGAGTACAGGATCTTCCCTGTCGGGGTCCACACCTTGACCCGCACGAGGGAGTCGGACAGGACGCCGCCCCGCACGACGGGATCCAGGGCGGCCTTCGCGGACGTGGCATCGTTCGCCATCGCGTCGGTGAGGACGGGCTGGATGACGCTGGTGGCGATCGCATCACTCAGCCGCGCCGCCTCGTGCACCGACTGGCTCTCGGCCGTGCGGCGGCTGACGATCGCCCCGGTGAGCGCCACCGCGGAGAGCACGACAGCGGCGGCCAGCCCGAACTGAAACGCCAGTCGACGAAGCCGCACCGGGCGATCGCTCGCCCGGTGCGGCTGGCTGGCGGCGGACGCGAAGAGCACGTCTTCGCCCTCCGCGTCGTTGTTCATCGCCCTCCGTCGTCGCTCCCGCCCCCGCCGCTGCTGCTGCTGGCGCTGCTGCTGCCGCCGTGGTGGCCGCCAGTATCCCCGGTGCTGTCATCGCTGGGCGCCGCGCTGCTCCTGTCGTCGCTGGGCTCGGTGGTGGCGCCGCGATCGTCACTGGGCTCGGCGGTGGCGCCGCGGTCGTCACCCGGCTCGGCCGAAGTACCGCGGTCGTCACCCGGTTGGTTCAGACCGCCCTTGTCGTCGCCCGGCTCGACGGCCGTGCCGCGATCATCGCCCGGCTCCGGCGTGGCGTGGTGGGTCGGGGTCGGCGTGGCCGAGCCGCGGATCTGGCCGCGGTCGTCGAACTGGACGAGCTGCGCCTGCGTCGGCACGGTGACGGGCAGACGGTGGCTGAAGGACGGGTTACCGGACAGGCCGGCGACAGCTGGGACGGCAACGGCGACGCACGCAGCCGCGGCGAGTCCGGAGATGATCAACAGGCGGTTCATGGCTGCTCCTCAGTAGGTGGTTGCACCTACCTTTCTTCCGTACCCCGGGTACGGCGCGCCATGAGACGACAGTGCTAGTACCCCAACGGCGGTCAGCCCTCCATATTCAGGTTGATGGCCGGGAACCCACCGTTCGCTGGGTAGTACGGAACGAGTTCCTTACCCGCTGCGGTCCGTCTTCTGCGGCAGCTCCGGAGCCGGCGGACTAGGAAAAAGCAGCGGCCGAGGGAGGCAGTTGCCTGTGGGGTGGGGCTACGGGTCAGCGTCCGTCAGCCCATCCGGCAGGCACTGATCTATCGAGATGCCCGCGCCGGCGATGCCCAGCCAGGGCACCGCCGCAGCCGACATCGCCAGGCCGTTTTGCCGTGGGTCGGCGATCACTTTCCCTCACCTTGTCAAGGACGGGCTCAGGGCACAAAAGGGCGCCCCCTCC
>JAVHVL010000262.1:0-7018 GCA_032160565.1 Pseudonocardiales bacterium
GGGCAGAACCTGACTGAAAAGACGCCCGCCGAGCAGTCGATGGCGGAAAAAGCACCCGCATATAAGCGCATCCTCCTCAGCCGAGCGATGATCGCCGGCAGCCCCCACCGCTGCGATGCGTACCGGCACATCGCTTCGGCAGCGATCTTGGCGATGCTGTACGTCTGCAGCGAGGGCAGGATCCGGTGGTTGTCGCCGAGTGGGTCGGTCTCGACGAATGCCCGGTGGCCGTTCGCCTGGTAGACGGCAGTCGACGAACACTGCAGGAACGCCCGAGCCGTGCGGCAGTGCTCCATGAGCAGGCCGAGCGCAGTCACGTTGCCGGCGAGGTCGAGCGGGAAGTCGTTGGTCTTGACCACGGCGAAGTTCAGTACGGCGGTGAAGTCGGACGGCAGCGCGCGGAAGTCTGCGGCGGTGAGGTCGAGGGCGACGCAGTGCACCGTGGCGGCGGTCAATTCGGCACGCGCGCCCGGGTCACTGAATCGCCCCGCAGCCCACACCTCGTTCGTGGTCGCCAGCGCCTTCGCGATGGGGCCGGCGACCTGACCCGTGGCGCCGGTGATCAGGACTTTCTCATTCTGCAGCATCTCCCAGGCCCCTTCCTGCGCCGGATCATACGAGCGGGGGCGGGGCAGACGTAGCTCGCGACCGCGACCCGGACTCAATCCGACGAATACCGCCGACGCGCTTGCGTCGTGACCGTCCGACCGGTTGGTTGGGCACTGCAGCTGGTCGCGCAATGCAGTCGGTTGGGCACTGCAGTTGGTGGGCCACAGCAGTTGGTCAGGTATTACGGCGACCGCGGCATCGAGCTGAAGGAGACGGCTATGGGCAAATGGCGAGACTTCGTCCAAGAGGGCTTCACCACAGGCACGGACGCGAGCGACTACGAGCGGTACATGACGTACTTCTCGCCCGACTGCGAGGTCATCATCGGCGAGGGGCAGTGGGCGGAGCCGGTCCGCGGGCGCGAGACCTGGGTGAACGTCCAGCGGGAGTGGAACGACTGCTTCTCCGACCGGCACCACACCGTCCTGAACTCCCTCGAGGGCGAGGACACCGCAGCCTTCGAGCTGGTGCTGACAGCAGTGCACACCGGCAGCATGCCTGGGCCGAACGGTGGCTATATCCCCGCGACCAACAAATCGGTTCGCTGGCCGATGGTGCTCTGGGACGAGTACGACGCTGACGGGCTGATCAAGGTCCGGCGCTGCTATTACGACCAGACGATCCTGTACGGACAGCTGGGGATCATGCCGGAGATTCCGGGGCAGCCGAAGCCGTGACGGGCATCGCGCGCGTAGCGCGACCCTGACGACCGGGGCCGCCGGCGTGGAGTTCTGGCAGAACGTTTGCTTCATCGAGACCGACCAGCTGCTCGAGATCGCGCGGATCACCGAGGACGCCGGGTTCGCCGGGATCATGGTGTCCGACCATGTGGTTCATCCCGAGGTCGCCGAATCGCACTACCCGTACGCGCCGGACGGTCGCATCGGCTGGGAGGCGTGGCGCCCGTGGCCGGACCCGTGGGTCGTGATCGCGGCGATGGCGGCCGTGACGTCGCGGTTGCGCTTCATGACGACGACCTACGTGGCACCGGCCCGGAACCCGTTCGTGACCGCGAAGGCCGTGGGTACGGCCGCCGTGCTGAGCGGCAACCGCGTTGTCCTCGGGCTGGGCGCCGGCTGGTTCAAGGAGGAGTTCGAGCTGCTCGGCCAGGAGTTCGCCAGCCGCGGTAAGCGCCTCGACGAGATCATCGAAATCCTGCGCCTGCTGTGGCAGGGCGGAATGGTGGAGTACGCGGGCGAACACTACAAGTTCGGTCGCGTCCAGATGAATCCGGTGCCGGACCGACCCGTCCCGCTCTACGGTGCGGGGCACTCGGCGCCGGCGCTTCGACGGGCCGCCCGGCTCGACGGCTGGATCGGCAACGCGTACACCCCCGACGACGCCGAGTACTTCATCGGCTTGTTGAACAAGGCCCGGGAAGCCGCGGGCACCCGCGATCGTCCGGACTACGGCATCGTCATCGCGCTTCAGTCGCCACCGTTCGGTCTGGATGTCTACCGCCGGATGGAGGACGTCGGAGTAACGACGATCCTGTGCACGCCGTGGCTCATCGCGGGCGGAGCGCAGAAGTCCGATGCAGAGCCTGACGTCGCGGCGATCGATCGGGGCCAGCACCGCGTCGAGCACGCCGAGTACGAAGGCCCGATCGAGGACAAGCGCAGGGCGATCGAGGAGTTCGCCGAGCGGGTCATCGCCAGGATGTGAGCGTCGATAGCGCTCAATACCGCCGACCGGAAGGCGAAATAGATGGGGCTGCTCGACGGAAAGGTGGCGCTGGTCTCGGGGCTCGGGCCGGGGCTGGGGCGCTCGGTCGCCCTGGCCTTCGCTCGGGAGGGCGCGGCCGTCGTGATGGCCGCACGGCGGGCGGACAGGATGACCGGCGTAGCGGCGGAGATCACGGCCATGGGCGGGGCCGCACTGGCGCGGGTGACGGACCTCGCGCATCCGCAGGAATGTGCCGCGCTGGCCGAGGCCGCCCGTGACGAGTTCGGGCGGGTCGACGTTCTCGTGAACAACGCCTTCGACACAGGCGCCGAGTACGCGCCTCTGGCCGAGGCCGATCTCGACAGTTGGCGGCGGTCGATGGAGTCGACGTACTGGAGCGCGCTTGGTCTCACCAAATCCGTTGTTGCGGTCATGCGGCCGCAGCCGGCGGGACGGGTCGTCATGATCGGCTCCCTGGCAACGCATCGCCCGCAGCCCACCTGGGGCTCCTACGTCGGGCCGAAGGCGGCACTGCTCGGCATGGTCAGGCTGCTCGCCGTCGAGCTGGGTCCGCTCGGCATCCGCGTGAACGCGGTGCAGCCCGCGCACATCTTCGGCCCGACAGTGCAGGCGTTCTTCGAGTCGACGGCCGCTGCGCGGGGAGTGCCCTACGACGCCGTCTACGACGAGGCGGCGAGCGACACGGCCCTCGGCTACCTGCCGTCGTCCGACGAGGTCGCTGGGGCTGTCCTGTTCTTCGCGTGCGGGCTGTCGGACCCGGTCACCGGGCAGACGCTGAACGTGAATGCCGGAGCCTGGCTCAACTGATCAGCGCGTGTGGGCGCTCATGTCCCCGGTGAAGTCGCTGACGATGTGCCGGGACGTGAATCGCCACTCCCCGGCGGCGCGTTCGAAGGTGTCGCGGTAGCGGCCGGAGTAGATGGGCTGGATCGGCTGGTCAGGTGTCTCCTGGAAGACAGTCACGTAGGAGCGGCAGCTCGCCGTACCCGTGCGGTCGTCCACTTCGAGGATGAGGTTGGTAGTGACGTGCTTCGTCCTCGGGGCGCCGGAGCCGCCGTAGCGGCGGGTCCAGCTCGAGTACGCCGAGCTGATCTCCGCCGGGCCGCTGATGTGCAGGTCTCGAGCGTCGATGGTGATCGACGCGTTGGCGAACAGCTCGCCGAGCGCGTCGAAGTCGCCGTCGTCGACGAGTTCGGCGTATCTCGCGATCAGGGTCGGCACCGCGACGTGTCCGGAGATCATGGTCGTCCTCCGCTCACGCGGTCGGCGCGCGGAACCCGGCGAGGGACCCGGCGTCGCAGCTCGGAATGCAGACGCCGGACATGTACGCCGACTCCTCCGATGCGAAGAACAGCGCGAGGTTCGCGTTGTCCCGCAGCCTCGGGGGGCGACTCAGCTTCAATGGCCCGGCGAACTCCTTGGCGTCCCAGGCCCGCGACTCCTCGTACGAGCCGGCAAGGACCGGAGCGCCGACCGGGCGCATGAAGTTCGGGGACATCCCGTGCAGCGGGCACAGGGCATTGACGCGGATCCCGTATCCGCCGACGTCCAGAGCCAGGCCGCGCACGAATGCGTTCACGCCGCCTTTGGTCGCGGCGTAGAGCGCCCAGCCCGGGTAGGCGACGAGCGAGATCGCCGAGGACGTCACGATGATCGAGCCGCCGCCTGCGTCGCGCATCGGCGGCACCGCATGCTTGCAGGACAGGAACACGCCGGTCAGGTTCGTCCCGACGAGGCGCTGCCAGTGTTCGAGCGACCGATCTTCGAAGGGCACCAGCCCCAGACCCTCGTCGGAGATGCCGGCGTTGGCGAAGAGAATGTCGAGCTTCCCGAACCTCGCCACGGCGGCGGCAACCGCGGCGGCGACCTGCGGCTCGTCCGACACGTCGGCAGCCAGCCCGATCGCAGCGCCGCCACGTGCCGTGATCTCGGCGGCGACGGCCTCGGCACGCTCGGCGACGATGTCCACTGCGACGACCTGGGCGCCCTCCTCGGCGAAGAGCAGGGCAGTCTCCTCGCCCAGGCCGGCGCCCGCCCCGGTGATCAGAGCGACACGGCCGGCAAGTCTCATGCGATCCTCTTCCGTTGGTCTGGTGGCGGCGCGACGGGCGGGCCGACGGCGTCATGCTTCCCGACGCGCCCCGTGCGCGCGAGGGGCTGGCACGGTGCGGAAGCGGGCTCCGGCGCGCACGCCTGCCGCTACGGTGTCTGGACATCGACAACGACGACATCCAGACGGAGCGCGCAGAGGTGGACATCAACACCACGGACATCAAATTGAGTTCCGTCCTGTATCCGGTCACCGACCTCGCCGCGGCGGTTGCCTTCTATCGCGACGGACTCGGCCTGCCGACCAAGTTCGTCGATGGCGACCGCTACGCGGCACTCGACGCCGGTGGGGCCACGTTCGCGCTGGCCGCCGGGACCGAACGCGTGTCGGAGGGGCCGGTGGCGTCGTTCAAGGTCGGCGACCTGCCAGCCGCGCTGGAGCGGATCCGGCTCGCCGGCGGCGCGATCGTGGCCGAGCCGGTCGACGGGCCGCACGAGGTTCGCGCGGTGGTGGCCGACGCCGACGGCAACCAGTTCGTCGTGTACGCCCCGCGCTGAGCCGCCCGATCAGTCGCGCTGCCGGATCAGTCGGGTCTGTGGGTCAGTCGGATCAGTCGGATCAGTCGCCAACCCCGGGATCGACGGACCGGCGCCGAAGCCACCGTCGACCACCCACTCCGCCCCAGTGCAGTACGAGCTGTCGTCGGATGCAAGGAATGCGACCACCCGGGCGACCTCGTCGGCGCGCCCCACGCGGGGGATGGGCTGGTTGCTGAAGATACTGCGGGCATCGACGTCCGCGAAGTCGTCGGCCTGCCCCATCGATGTTCCGAGGATCCCCCAGGGGTGCACCGAGTTGACGCGAATGCCGTAACGACCGAACTCCATGGCGGCCACCTTGGTCATCCCGCGGACCGCGAACTTGCTCCCCGTGTAGGCGGCCATGCCAGGCAAGCCGTGCAGGCCGTTGAAGGACGAAATGTTCACGATCGAGCCACCGCCCGCGGCGATCAGTGGCGCCAACGCAGCACGCATGCCGAGCAGGACACCGGTCTGGTTGACGGCCACCATTTCGTGGTAGTCGGCCATGTCCAGCGCCTCGATCGTCGCCACGCGGATGATGCCGGCGTTGTTCACCAGCACGTCGAGCCTGCCGAACCGCTGCACGGTCGCCTCGACGACGCCGCCCCACTCCGCCGCCGAGCGCACATCCAGATGCTCGTAGGCGGCGACCGGACCCAGCGCGGCCGCGACTTCGCGGCCTGTTTCGTCCTGCACGTCCGCCAGAACGACTCGGGCACCCTCTGCGACGAACAGCAGGGCCTCGGCGGCACCCATGCCCTGTGCTGCCCCGGTGATCACGGCCACCTTCCCCTCGAGCCGCCCCATGACGCCGCCCTTCCGTTGCAGGAGGGGGACAGCATGCCTCGCGAACTTGACGGATACCCCGGCGCGGACGGATCGTTCGGCCGAACAGACCGATATCGGACGCACGACAAGGAGCAGGCGACGTGGCTGAGCGATTTACCAAGGCATCGATTGATCTGGGCATCGTGACGTCCGACGGCGACCGGTCGCTGGCGTTCTACCGCGACACGCTAGGCCTCACCCCTGAGTTCTCCGTGCCGCTTTACGACGGCGGGGTGATGCACCGGCTGCTCTGCGGAACGAGCATCTTCAAGATCATGGCTCCCGGGGTCATGCCGCAGGGTGGCATCACCAGCACCGCGCCCGATGAGCCGACGACGACGGTAGAGGGTCTCGTCGAGCTGTGCGTGCAGCAACGTGGCTTCCGATTCATCTCGATCTGGGTGGCCGACATCGACGCCGCCTTCGAGCAGTGCATCCGGGACCGCGCGCCGGTGGTCTACCCCGCAATGGAGTCACGCCCCGGCGTGCGAGTTGCCGTCGTCGAGGATCCGGACGGCAACTGGGTCGAGTTCGTCGAGATGGTTGACGCCGACGTGGCCCGCGACGACCTGGCGACCAAGCATGATCTGCGTGCCGAGGCGGCGGCAGCCTCGAGCTGAAAGCTGCGCGGCGAGGGGATCCCGCCGCGAGGAATCCCGCACGAGGAATCCCGCACGAGGAATCCGCACGAGGAATCCCGTCTCTGGACGGTCGGTCAGGCGCGCGCGACGTCGACTACCTGATCGGTGAACGAGGCGATCTCGCTCATCGAGCTGAGTCCGGTGTGCGGCCCGATGACGACCCAGACAAGGGTCACGCCGACTTCCGCGAGGGCGTCGATCGAAGCCCTCATGGCGGGGCCGTCGATGCTGCCCTTTCGATTCCGTTCGAGGGTCAACGCCACCCGGATGCCCAGCGTGGCGGGGTCACGACCGGCCGCGACCATTGCCTCGCCGATGAGGTCCGCGCCGGCGGCCACGTCCTGGGGCTTCGTCGCCGTCAGCGGGAACCACCCGTCGCAGTACGCCGCGATCCGTCGCGCCGAAGCGGGCGTGGCTGCGGCACCGAGCCAGATCGGCAGGCGTTGCTGGACGGGCTGGGGCACGCAGTAGATGTCGCCGAAGGTCACCGACGGCGCGGAGAACGACGCAGGGGCGTCCGCCCACAGCCGCCGGCAGGCGAGCATGGTGTCGTCGAGGAGTCTCCAGCGATCTGCGTATTCGAGACCGAGGGCCGAGTACTCCGCCGCCTGCCAGCCGACTCC
>JAVHVL010000454.1:0-11484 GCA_032160565.1 Pseudonocardiales bacterium
CCCGCGACGGCAACAGCAGCCTCAACCACCACCACCACCGCCACCGTCGACGTGGCGGTCGTGGGTGCCGGGCTGGCCGGGCTCACCGCCGCGCGCAATCTCGTCGCTGCCGGCAGGTCGGTGATCGTTCTCGAGGCCCGCAACCGCGTCGGTGGCCGCACCCTGAACCACTCGATCGCCGGGGGCAATGTCGCAGAGGCCGGCGGTGAGTTCCTCGGCCCCACGCAGGATCGGATCGCGGCTCTCGCCAGCGCGGTCGGCGTCGACACCTTCGACGCCTACGACACCGGCAACAACATCTACGTGAACGGCGCGGTCCGGCTCTCCTACAGCGACAGCGGGCCGGTCGGCGGGCTCACCGGCACCGCGCCGCCCGATCCGCTGCTGGTCCCGGACCTGCTCCTGCTGTCCCAGCAGCTCGACAGCGACGCCGCCAAGCTCGATCCGGCCGCGCCGTGGACCTACTCGCAGGCCCCGGCGTGGGACGCCGTGACTCTGGAGACCTGGGTCCGCCAGCACGCCACGAACCCGGATTACGTGATGCCCGTCCTCGCGGCCGCCACCCGCGCCCTATGGGGCTGCGAACCGCCCGACGTCTCCTATCTGTACGCGGCGGCCTACGTCGCGTCCGCCGGCAACGCCACCACGCCGGGCACGTTCGAACGGCTGCTCAACGTGCGCAACGGCGCCCAGCAGAGCCGATTCGTCGGCGGGTCGCAGCTGGTCAGTCAGCGGCTGGCCACCGCGCTGGGGGCGAGCCGGGTCAAGCTGAGCGCCCCGGTGCGAAAGATCAGCCAGACAGCATCCGGAGTCACCGTCGTCGCCGACGGCTACATCGTCAACGCCCGTCACGCCGTGGTGGCGATCCCGCCTGCGCTGACCGCACGGATCGGATACGACCCGATCCTGCCGTCAGCCCGGGACATGATCACCCAGCGGGTGCCGATGGGCGCGCTCACGAAGGTGGAGGCGATCTACCCGACGCCGTTCTGGCGCGCGAACAACCTCACCGGCCAGTTCCTGACCACCAGCCAGCCGGTCGGCTACGCCTTCGACAACTCCCCGCCGGACGGCTCCCTCGGCGTGCTGGCCGGCTTCGTGGGCGGCAACGCCAACCGCACCTACGGCGCCATGACCGCAACCCAGCGGCGCGCCGCCGTCCTGACCCAGTACGCCACCGTGTTCCAGGACAACCGGTTCCTGTCCCCGACCGACTACTTCGACTTCAACTGGGTCGAGGAGCAGTGGAGCCGGGGCGGGCCGACCGGGTTGTTCGGCCCGGGCACGCTGATCGAGTACGGCCCCGCGTTGCGCACGCCGGTCGGGCGGATCCACTGGGCGGGCACCGAAACCTCCGACTATTGGCAGGGGTACATGGATGGTGCCGTGCGCTCCGGCGAACGGGTAACCCACGAGGTGCTGGCCCTGCTCTGAGGCACGGCTCGATCAGCACCGGTGAGCACCGCCGCTACCCGCCGGTCGAGTCCCACCGATGCGCGCTCGGGTGTCGCTGCCTGGCGGCTCTCCGGCCGCGCTTCTCGAGGAGCATCCCCTCGAAGGCCCGATGCCAGGTCTCGAGCAGATCCTCTCCGGTGCGACGCGTAGCGCCCGAGACGGACGCCGGGATCCCCGCCGATCGCAGCGCGCGCCGAAGCCGGACGACCAGGGCCCGTACCGAGATCACGTCACATTCCACTGCCAGGACGGTGAACTCGCCGCCGCCAGGCCGAGCCGCCACGTCACCAGGCCGGCAGGCCGCGGCCACCACCTCCGCGCAGCGTCGCACCCCGTCGTCCCCGACCTGCCTGCCCTGACGTTGGTTCAGCGCCTTGAGATCGTCGATGTCGACGGAAACCACGCTCGCAGCCAGGCCGTACCGGCGGCACCGCTTGTCTTCCCGTTGCAGCGCGCTCTGCCACCCGCGGCCGTTGTACAGCTGCGTGAGACCGTCGCGCTCGAGAAGCTCGTAGGCGTGTGCGGCTTCCTCGGCGCGCTCTTGGGCAACGGCCTCCATGGACGCGACGGTGCTGAGCAGCCGTGCTACGAACTCGACCACACTCCGGCAGTCGGTGATCGACTGCGGACGCGTGGTCTCGGAGAAGGCGCACAACGTCCCGAACGTCTTGTCGGGCGCCCGAAGCAGCGGGACGCCGATGTAGGAGCGCACCTGCGTGAGCGGCCCCGACCCGGCCTCCGCGTAGGCGGGCACGTTCAGGGTGTTCGGCGCAAAGGTGGGTCCCCGGCCTTCGAGCATGTGCCTGCAGAATGCATCCACCCAGTGGATTGCCGTCCCCGGCGGTGCCTTGGCGGCCCACCGTCCACTCGACGCGACGATCCGCTGCTCGTAGCCGTCGACGCCGGTGACGAGCCACAGATCCATGTCAACCTGTTGACTCAGCTGCGTGACCACCGCCTCGGCGGCCATTGCGAATCCGGGCAGCGGACTCGTCGAGCCATCCTGAACGTGGCCGAACCCAATCAGCTCGCTGGCCATGGTTACCTCCGGCAAGGCTCGTATCAGCCCAGCGCCTGAGGTAGATCCTCCCCGTCCGCGCACCGTCCGTAACGGTGGTCATTACCGGGGAGGCCGGCTGTCAGGGCACGGTCGGCGCGCTGGCCGTCGATGCGCCGATCCGCTGAAGGACAGCGGCCAGGTGGTTCGCGAGATCGCGTGCCGCCTCGATCTCCGACGCGCTCCATCTCCGGTGGGTACGGTGCCTGAGCTCGAGAACGCCGATCGCCGCGCCGCGCCACATCACCGGCGTTGTCAGCAGGCTCGCGAAGCCGTCCTTGGCGAGCGCGCCCCTGAGTTCGGACGCATTCGACATGTCGTTCAGGTGCACTTCGGCGCTCGCACCGGCCGTTGTCACACCCGCCGGCCTTCCGATGTCATCCAGCAGGTGGAGCCCTACTGCGTGGACACCCAGCGTCGGTGCCGCGTGTGCGAGGACGCCCCGCACATCAGCGAGGTCGGTCGCGGCCGCGAGCTCGGCGGTGAGGGTGGACAGTTCGAGCTGCGCCGATACGTCGGCAGGCGGTCGCAGTATCGCGGCACGGACGCCTCTCGACAGCCGCACCGCTTCAGGAAGAGTGCCTGGCACAACGGCTGCTGGGCGTCCGGTTGCCCAGCCTTGGGCGTAGTCGACATCCAGCTCGGCGAGCGCTACAAGCTCGTCCGGCGTCTCCACACCCTCGCCCAGCGTGCGCGCGCCGATGCGCCCGGACAGGCGGACCAGGGCTTCGATCACCGCTCGGTTCGGCTCGGAGTGTCGAGCTCCGGTCACCAAGGCACGGTCGAGCTTGACAATGTCGGGGTGCAGCGCGGCCAATCGCAGTAGCCCGGAATAACCTGACGCCACGTCGTCCAGCGCCAGCAGCGCGCCGCGGCTGCGGATGTCCACGAGCGTCTCGCTAAGAGCGTCGAGATCCGTGCTGGCCTGTTCGGTTACCTCCACGATGACGCCGCCGAGGTCGCCGCCGAGGGCCCATTGCACCAGCGGATGGCATAACGCGTTCGGGCTGAGGTTTATCGCCAGCGAGGCACCGGCCGGTATTTCATGCCTCTTACTCAGGGCGGTCCGCAAACATATAGCCTCGAGATCGGCACCCCACCCGGCCGAATGTGCCACGTGGAACACGTCGGAGACCGGGAGGTCGTCGCGCGACGGGAAACAGGCCAAAGCCTCAACCGCGACTAATGCGCCGCTCGTGACCGCGACGATCGGTTGAAATACGATCTCGATCGCATCGGGCTCGAGCAGCTCTCGAAAAGGACCGGCCCGGCGAACGGGGCGCGCGGCGGCGGCGTGGCGACGCATATAGCCAGCCTTTCGTTCCGCCCCCCGGCAGCCCTTAATGTTGAGAAACTAACACTCAACCAAAATTATGGGAATATGCCCGCGCAAAACCGGTGTATCCAGGACGCGCTATTCAGGGCGAATGTCGCGCTATCCGACCGCGGGAGTCCCGCTGTGATCGGAAGCGCCGCGAGCTGCGAGCTCGACTCTGTTGCGCCCATTGACTTTGGCCCGATACAGCGCGACGTCCGCCGCGAGCAGCAGGTCGCTGACCGCCGGCCCATCAATCGGTGAGCACGCGACGCCGACCGAGGCCGACAATGACAGGTCAGTCTCTGGATCGGTGAGTACGGCAACGTCGGACACCCGAGTCGCATTGATGCGCGCCCGGGTGCGCTCGGCGATTTGCAGAGCCTCCTGGTCACCGGTCTCCGGGAGAACGGCGACGAACTCCTCGCCCCCGAATCGACCGACGCTGTCGTAACTGCGCAACTCCTCGGTCAGGATCTGGCCGACCATCTTCAGCACAGCGTCGCCGACGAGGTGGCCGTGTATGTCGTTGACCACTTTGAATCTGTCGAGGTCGAGCATGAATACGGCCGTGGACCGCTCGCTTCGAGCTGCCCGGGCGATCTCATGCTGAGCCAGTTGCTCCCAAGCCAAGGCATTGAGCAGCCCCGTCTTCGAGTCGGTCATCGCGGCGACTTCGAGTCGGCGAACCAATGCTGCCCGCTGCAGCAGCACCATCGGGACCAAGACAAGAACCGTCAGCAGGGGCTCATGCAGCAAAGCCAGCGAGGCCAGGCCACCCAGGCACAATGTCGCGATCTCCAGGACATTATCGTCCCACGTCCCGATGAGGTGCTTTCCGCGGGCACCGAGGAGGACGAGAGCGCCTGTAACGAGCGCCCGGTTCATCGCCGTATAGGCCACGAGCGCGATGATCACCGCGAGAGCGCCCGATACCCCGCCAGGGATGTGCTCGAAGTATCTGCCGACAGCATGGACCGTTGCGCCGCCGACGACGCAGGCGAGAAGCACCGTCGAAGCGCTACCGATCTTGCGGTACGCCTGCTCACCAGCGGGCCGTTGCTGCCGTCTCCACAAGTAATAGAGCAACGCCGTCACGCAGGTCAGGGCGTAGGCAGGGGGGAGCACGATGGCGGCCGGGAAAGACCAGACTGACGTCATGTCCGGCTTCAGGTGCTCACTCAGCCGGATCCGCAGGCGGCTGGCTTTTGCGGAGACTTCCTCATAAAACACGGCCAGGCCGAACAGCAGCGCCATGCGCCAGAACGCCTCAGCTGACCAGTGAGCAGTCAAGGCCACGCCGGTGAATGCGGCCACGGTGAAGGTCTCGATGGCCAGTAGGTACGCGACGATGCCCCTGGGCGCGCGCCATAGCGACCAGTTCCGGCAGCGGCGAGCGGCGAGCGCGTCGTCCGACTCGTATCGACTCACAGGCCCCCCAAGTCGCCGAGTCGTGTGATGCGGATGTTAGCCCATGTAACCCCGTCGGTCACCCCTGACAGATAGGACCAAAGGAGCCTTCAATCCGGCCCCACTTACGCGGTACCGTGACCGACGACAACGCGGGGGCGAAGTCGCAGTCTTTTTGGTGCGCGTCGCACATCCACGGTCGACAGAAACACGACAATCATGAGGTCGGCAGGCAGCTGACCCATGGCCCAGGTGGATGGGGGCGGACGGTTGCGCGCGACATGTGCATCCCGCGAGTGCCCCCCAACTGGCCTCATGCGGGACATTTCGGATGATTCGAAGAGTGCCCGGCTGTGCCGATCACGGCGGCCCGAAATCACCCCGAGCCAACAGGAGGTGAGCGCCGTGCAGAACTGGGGCTTCTGAACCACACCCGAGCAACCCACCACAACAGCAAGCAGGAGGTGAGCGCCGTGCAGAACTGGGGTTTCTGACGCGCGCCGTCATGGGCGGCGCCGAGCATGGTTTGTTCGAGAGTGGCGAGTTCGAGCAGGGTTCGTTTGACTACCGCCGGGGAGTCACTCCGCCGTCGGTGCGTAGTCGCGTGCCGCGCTGAGCCTCGAGTGAGCGCCGCTCCGCAATCTGATCGTGGGGCCGAGCGCGAGAACCGATCCCAGTGCGCCGGCGGCCCCTATCGCGGCACCAGGCGTGACTCGGATGGCCAGGACGCCGAAAGCCGTCACACCGAGGCCCTGCGCGCACAACAGGCCGGACCCGATCAAGCCGACTCCGCTGGCGCGCCGCTCCGGAGGCAGTCGTTGAACGATCGACGTGAGCACGTCGACCTGGTACGCCGCGAATACCCCCGACAGCACCCACAGCACCACGGACCACACCATCGGCGGATGCAGGCTGCAGACCACGAGCGGCAATCCCGTCAGAACCGCCATCAGACCGACGACTGACCCCCGGCGACCCGGGCTGATCAGGCGAAGAACCGCATATGCACCCACGACGCTGCCGAACGGAATGGCAGCCATCAGCACGCCGACGCCCAGCGTGGTGCCACCTATCTCCTTCGCATACGGCACCGCCAGCCCCTCCGGCACTACGAACAGTCCGGCCAGCAGGCACAGCGCGATCAGCTGTTGCAGGCGGCCGTCGCGACGAATCGTCCGGACAGTAGCCGAGACATGTGCTCCATGACGCACGCGCGACCGCACCGGATTCAGCGCTGACCGCTCGGGGCGTACCAGGACGCCCACGATGACCGCTGAGGCCACGAATGTCGCCGCGTCCAGCGCCAGCGCGGCCCGGGGATGTACCAGTGCCACCACCGCGCCCCCCACCGCGAAGCCGGCCGCCTGCGCGATCTGGCCGGTGATCATCCTCAGCCCTGTCGCGACGCGGTAGCTGTCGGCGTCCAGGGCTGTTGCGATCATGCTCACCTCCGCCGAGGTGAAGAGGGGCGCGAGGAACACGGCGGCAGCCAGAGCCGCGAGCTGACCGCCGATCGGCATGCCAGGAATCGCCATCGCGGCGATAAGGCATCCACGGATCAGGTCGCAACAGACAATGACGACTCTCGGCGAGTGCCGATCGGCCAAGCCGGAAAGCAGCGCACCCCCGGCGATCGCTGGCAGGAAACTCAGCGCATAGGCGACAGCCGTCGTCGCCGGCGAACCGGTTCGCTCGTAAACCAGAACGGACAGCGCGACCCGGGCCAGCTGATCGCCCACGGTCGATTGCGTTTCCGCGACGTACAGGCTGAAGAATGTCCGGTTGCGCAGTACGTCTACGAACCTGAGCCGCGCAGCGCCCGGCTCACCGTCTGCAGTCCGCCAGGAAGGCACGCTTGGAGATCTTAGGGCGGCGCCGACCGACGCGGGGGTCCTCAGCGCACCGGGGGGAACTTGACGAGGTGCATCGTGGACTCGGTCTTCACCCCGAAGTTCCAGTAGGTGTACGGCCGAGGCCCCCGTCGACATGGAGACCGAACCCGCCGGCCGGTCCGTCCACTCGCATGCATGCATGCGCATGCGTTAGTGTAATGGCATGTCGGAGGCTGATTACGGGCAGGCGGCTGAGCTGTTGCGCGTGTTGTCGGCGTCGGTCCGGCTCGCCATCATTACCCACCTGGCCGACGCCGGCCCGGCACCGGTGCATACGTTGACTGCGGCGCTGGGTCATCCCCAGCCGCTGATATCGCAGCATCTGCGGGTCTTGCGTGCCGCGCGTCTGATCACCAGCACTGCTCAGGGTCGTGAACGCGTGTATGCCCTGGTCGATGAGCACGTGGCGCACATCGTCGCCGACGCTGTCCGGCACACCTCCGAACAGGTGCGCGACCCGATGCCGCAGCACTGATGCCGCAGCACCGATGCCAAAGCGCTCACGCCAAAGCACTAGAGAGGACTCACTGTCGTGACCATGACACATCTGGAGCACAAGGACCACCCGCACTCACACGGCGAGCACTGATCTCGTCGCGATGACTGACCAGCCGGCTCCTCTCTCGCGCACCACCACGTCGCCGGGGCGGGTACGCAACACCCGTCAGGCCGCCGTGATCGAGACGGCGCTGCGCGCTGCGGACGGTTTCCGCAGCGCGCAACAGCTGTTCGCCGTGCTGCGTGAGCAGGGCGAGGGGATCGGGCTGACCACCGTGTATCGCTATCTGAACCTCTTGACCGAGCACGGCCGCGCCGATGTGGTGCACACCGTCGACGGCGAGGCGCAGTACCGCTTGTGCGGCCCGGGCGACGACGGGGCTGGTCGCGGGGAGCCGGAGCACCACCATCATGTGGTCTGCCGGGCGTGCGGCCGCAGTGTCGAGGTGAGCGGCCCCGAGGTAGAGGCGTGGGCTGTGCAGGTCGCGGCCGCCGCCGGCTACACCGACATCAGCCACACCTTGGAGGTGTTCGGGTTGTGCCCGGAACACTCGCCGCGAGCGCCGGGCACACGGAAGCAGGCGACCGGTAGCGGCTGACGAGCGGTCCGGCGGCGTGATGCGAGCTCAGGCGTGGCGTGCGAATTGCGCAGGGGATGCTGTCGGCCTCGGGTCGCCGTCGCGGGGCATGCTCAGCCGCTGTTGGCGGCGCACTCGGCGGCGTAGGGCGATCGATGCCAGTGCGGCGAGGGCGAACTCGAGGGTGGCCAAGGCCATGATGGCGAAGCTGGCGGGCAGTTTCGGGGCGGCGTAGGCCAACGCCAGGCCGCCCCACATCGCGGCTACCGCGAGGGCCGCTGAGAGGGCGAGGCCGGTCCAGGGCCGGTCGGTGAGCCGCTGCGCCGCGCCGGCGGGCGCGGCAAGCAGGCCGACCAGCAGCAGCGCGCCGACGGCTTGGCTGGCTTCGGCTGCGGTCGCGCCGACGACTGCAAGAAACAGCGGTCCGAGCAGGCGAACCGGGACGCCGCGCGCGGAAGCGACGGCCGGATCCAGTGAGGCGAACAGCAGCGGCCGGGCGATGAGCAGGACGACGGCGATCAGCCCGGCCGCGATCCAGGCGGCCAGCGTGGCGGCGCTCGCGCTGATGCCGAAGATCGACCCGAACAGCACGTTGACATTCGCCGCGCCGTTGCTGGTGCTGCCATGCGTGGTGTACAGGGCGAGGAAGAACACGCCGAGGCCGAGCACCCAGGCGAAGGTGGTGCCGATGACGACGTCGTCCGCCGCGCCGCGCCCGCCGAGCACGCCGAGGGCCAGCCCCACCACGATGGTCGCGGCGAACAGCCCGAAGCGCAGGTCCACACCGGCGGCCAGGGCGGCCAGGGCGCCGGCGTAGGCGACGTGGGACAGCGCGTCACCGGCGAACACCTGCCCGCGCAGCACGACGAAGTACCCGACCAGCCCCGACAGCAGCGCGATCGCGGTGCCGGCGAGTAGCGCGTGTTGGATGAACGGGTGGCCGAGCATGTGCGAGATGCCGGTGATCGGATCACTGGCCAGAATCCGGCCGCCACCCAGCTTGCCGGATGGGGGGATGGGGGCCGGTGTCATGCCGCGCCCGCCGCGGCGGGCATCCCGGCACCGGTCGGCTCGCCGGAAGCCCGCGGCTGTCGCCGGCCGATGCGGTCCGCGCCGGCACGGTAGGCAGTGGCCAGCAGGAACGCCGCGAAGGCCAGGCTGGAGACCCAGAAGCCGATGGGATACGGAGAGTAGAACGCGATGGTCTCCCCTACCCACGTGACCATGAGCGCGATCAGCACCGACAGGATCAGCCCCAGCGCCGGGCGGGCGGTGAGCCGGGCCGCGGTCGCGGCGGGCGCGACGAGCAGGGCGAACACCAGCAGGCTGCCGGTGACCTGGCTGGTGCCGGCCGCGGCGACACCCAGCAGCACCAGGAACGCCGTGGCGACCAGCCGGACCGGGACGCCGCGGGCGCGTGCCACCGCCGGGTCGACCGAGCTGAACAACAGCGGACGGGCCAGTACCGCGAGCGCCGCCAGGCAGCTGACGCCGGCGATCAGCAGCGTCACCACCTGGTCGTCGGAGACGCCGATGATGGTCCCGAACAGCAGGTTGTTCAGCCCGGACAGAAACCCCTTGTAGAGGCTGACGAACAGGAATCCGCACGCGAGCGCGAACGCCTGCACCGTGCCGATCACTGCCGATTCCTCGCCGTAGCCACCGAGCCCGGCGTTGGCGCGTCCTCCGCCGGGCAGTGCGGCGATCACCAGCGCCCCGGCGATGCAGAACCCGAAGTAGCCGAACACCGGGCTGACGCCGAGCCAGGTGGCGCCGGCCGCGCCGGGGAAACCGATGATGGCGAAGGTGTGACCGGCGAATGCCTGGCGGCGCAGGACCATGAAGTATCCGACCGCGCCGGCGACCACGGCCACGATGGTGCCGGCCCGCAACGCGTTGAGCATGAAGTGGAAAGCCAGCATCTGGCGGACGTCGTCGATCAGGTTCCAAGACAGCCCGCTGCTCATCGCGGTAACCGGTGGTCGGTAGGGGCGTCGGGCTGCCCTACGACGACGAGGCGCCCGGCCCGGTCACGCAACACGTCGATCGGGGTGCCGTAGAGCATGGTGAGCGTGTCGGCGGTGATGACCTGCTCGGGCGCGCCCATCACCGCGCCGCCATGGGCGAGGTAGATGACCTGGTCCAGGTAGGGCATGAGCGGGTTGACGTCGTGAGCGACGAGCAGCACCGCGACGCCTTGGCTGCGGCACACCTGCTGGATCAGCGCGCTGATCGAGGCCTGATTGGTGACATCCAGGCTGTCCAGAGGCTCGTCCAGGACCAGCAGTTCCGGGCGGCGGATCAGCGCCTGGGCGATGAGCAGCCGCTGCTGTTCCCCGCCGGAGCACTGCCCGATCGGGCGGTGGGCATAGCCGCTGGCGCCGACGAGATCGATCACCTCAGCGACCCGCTCGCGCACCGCGCGCCCCTTCGCGCCCCGCAGCCACCCCGGCAGCGGCGTTCCCCACCGGTCTCCGTCGAGACCGAGGCGCACGATGTCGACCCCGCGGATGCGGGTGCTCGGGTCGAACGCGCGCCGCTGCGGCAGATACCCGATGGCAGCGTTGCCGCGCCCAGGTCGTTGCCCCAGCACCGTCACCCGCCCTCCGCTGATCGGCACCAGCCCCAGCACCGCCTTGAGCAGGGTTGACTTGCCAACGCCGTTCGGGCCGAGCACCGCCACGAACTGCCCCGCCTGGACCTCCAGTGACACGTTCGACCAGATCGTGCGCCCGCCCACCGCCACCGAAGCGCGCTCGAGCGACACGACAGCGGGCCGGACTGCGGCCGAGCTCGGCGACGGCCCAGGGTGGATCGCGTCGCCGCCGTGGCTGGCGTGGCTGGCGTCGTCCGCGTCGCTCGGCGTGGCCGTGCTCACTGCGTCGCTCACCGCCTCGGGTGGAGTCACTTGCCGGTCGCCTGCGCAAGTGCCGATTCGAGTGTCCGCAGCTGGTTCGACTGCCAGTCCTGGAAACTGGCCCCTGCCGGCGACAGCGTCTCGGTAACCGCCGTTACCGGGATGCCCTGCTTCTTCGCGGCGGCGACCTGGGCGGACACATCAGGTGTGGAGTTCTGACTGTTGAACACGTACACCTTGATCTTCTTCCCGCTGATCTGGGCGTCGATGGTGGCCTTGTCCCCCGCCGAGGGGTCAGTTCCCTCGCTGATGTCCTTCAGGAAGCTCGGGGGGGTGATCAGATTCAGCCCTAGCGCGTCGGCCAGCGGTGCGAAGATGCTCTCACTTGCCCCTACCGGGGTGCCCGCGTATTTGGTCTTGAT
>JAVHVL010000626.1:0-5849 GCA_032160565.1 Pseudonocardiales bacterium
GCGGTCGCTGGTGGCGCCGGCTCCGCCCGCTGGCTCTGGCTGTCGGTGTCGGTAGCCGCCGCTGCGGCGCTCGCCGGCGGCCTCACCTGGCGGCGGCTGCGGCGCACGAGATGACCCCCGACGGCGAAGCGCGACGTCAGCCGGCGCTGTCGGCACGACGGGCGATCGGCGCACAGCCCGGGCAGGTCACCGTCCACGCCGCGCAGAACAGCAGGAACAGCGCGACGAGATGGATCCAGACGAGCACCGCGACGATGCTGGCGAACGGCCCCGCAGTTGCGCTGTGCGCCGTCTTGGCCACGATGTAGGTCCCGAGGATCTTGAGCACCTCGAACCCCACCGCGGCGAGCAGCGCCCCCTGCAGCCCGACCCGCCGTGGGACGCTCGCCGAGGGCAGCCGCACCAGCAGCCACCAGAAGATCACCAGGTCACCGGCGACAGCGAGCAGCAGGCCGACCGCCTTGAGCAGGTAGTGCGCGCCGGCGACGTGCTCCAGGTCGGCGGCCCGCAGGATCTGGTCGGTGAGCGCCGTGCCGACGACGGTCAGCCCGAGCGAGACCAGGCCGCCGATGCCCAGGCCGGCCAGGACGAGCAGGTTCACCAGCCGCCCGATGAAGAAGTTGCGCTGTTGCGGCCGGCGCCCCCACACGGCGTCGATGGCGGCGCGGATATTGCCGACCCAGCCGAGGCCGATGAGCGCCACACCGACCAGGCCGATGATCCCGACGCCGGTGCGCTGGTTGATCGCCGTGTTCACCGCCGATTGCAGCGTGGTGGCGAGCTCACCGCCGACGCTCTGGGTGATCTGGTCGAACAGGCTGCGCTGCGCGGCCGGGTAGGCATGCAGTACGAAGCCGGTGACCGCTACGGCCAGCAGCAGCAAGGGAAAGATGGCCAGGAAGGTGAAGTAGCTGATCGCGGCGGCGTACTGATTTCCGTTGTTCTCCTGCAGCAGGTTCCAGGCGTCTACGACGTGCCGAACCGCGGGGTAGCGCCTCTTGAGCGCCGACCACCGCCTGCTCGCCGCGTTCTTCGCGCGGAGGAAGACGTTCGGCCGCTCCGCACTCACCCCGTGGGGTCCGGCGCACCCAGCGCGTACTCGGTGCGCCACTGCCAGCGCCGGTCGGCGTCGCGGAAGAACAGCACGAAGGACGCGACCGGGAACCGGGCGACGAACCCGGCGAGCCCGTCGTAGGCCTCGTCCAGCGCGGGGTCCGGGACGTCCTGGGCGACGGTGACGTGCGGGTGGTACGGGAAGTCCAGCTCGCGCTCGAGCGGCCCGCCGCGGACGGCCTCCTCGAGCAGTTCGCAGTCGGACACCCCGCGCGCGATCTGGATGAACACCACCGGCGACGTGGGGCGGAACGTGCCGGTGCCGGCCAGGTGCATGACGAACTGCTCCCCGGCGGCCGCGGCCTTGGCGAGGTGCTCGTGGATGTCGTCCATCGCGGATGCGGGGACGGGCGTGGGCGGCAGCAGGGTCACGTGCGGCCAGATGAGGTCCGCGGCCGGATCGCCCACTCGCCGTCGCCAGTTGGTGAGCACCGTGGCGTGCGGCTTCGGGATCGCAACGGCCACACCGACGGTGACGTGCTCGGTCATCGATTCAGCGCCCGCTGGCCGGGACGAAGCCGACCCGGTCGTACACCTCGACGACGGTAGCGGCCGAGACCGCCCGGGCCCGCTCCGCCCCGACGGCGAGGATTCGGTCGAGCTCGGCCGGGTCGTCCAGCAGCTCGCGGGTGCGCTTCGCAAACGGCTCGACGAACGCGACGACTGCGTCGGCGACCGCACCCTTCAGCGCGCCGTAGCCCTGGCCTTCGAAGTCGCCGGTCACCTCCTCGACCTTACGGCCCGTGACGGCCGCCAGGATCGTCAGCAGATTGGCGACGCCGGGCTTCTCCACCGGGTCGAAGCTCACCTCGGTGCCCGTGTCGGTGACCGCCCGGCGGATCTTCTTCGCCACCGCCGCCGGATCGTCGAGCAGGCTGACGGTGCCGGCCTCGCCCAGCGACTTGCTCATCTTGGCGGTCGGGTCCTGCAGGTCGAGGATCTTCGCCGTCTCCTTCGGGATGTACGCCGCAGGCAGCACGAACGTCTCGCCGTAGCGAGAGTTGAACCGCTGCGCGAGATCGCGGGTGAGTTCGAGGTGCTGGCGCTGGTCCTCGCCGACCGGGACGGCATTCGCCTGGTACACCAGGATGTCCGCCGCCTGCAGGATCGGATACGTGAACAGCCCGACGGACTGCCGCTCGGCGCCGTTGCGGGCGGACTTGTCCTTGAACTGGGTCATCCGCCCCGCCTCGCCGAAGCCGGTGAGGCACTCGAACACCCAGGACAGCTGGGTGTGCCCGGGCACGTGGCTCTGCAGGAACAGCGTGCAGCGCTCCGGGTCCAACCCCGCGGCGAGCAGCTGTGCCACCGAGATCCGGGTGCGCGCCCGCAGCTCCTCCGGAGCCGGCGGATCCAGCGTGATGGCGTGCAGGTCGACGACGCAGTAGAACGCGTCGTAGCTCTCCTGCAGCTCGACCCACTGCTTGACCGCACCGAGGTAGTTGCCGAGGTGGAAGGAGCCCGCGGTCGGCTGGATACCGGACAGCACGCGTGGGCGGACGCTCGATTCGTCAAGACTGGACATGAGGTTCGATTCTGGCACCTTGCTCGCTCGTCTCGACGGGGGGCGGCGTGACCCGGACCCGCGCCGCCCGCCGCCCGTCGACCTCGGTGACCTCCAGCCGGAAGCCGTTGTGCTCCACCTGGTCGCCGACGCGCGGCAACCGGCCCACTGCGGCCATCAGGAAGCCGCCGACGGTGGCGTACGGCCCCTCCGGCAGCTCGAGGCCGGAGATCTCGGCGATCTCGTCCAGATTCAGCTTGCCGTCGACCTCCACCGCCCCGCCGACGAGGCGCCGCGACTCACCGCCGAGCGCGTCGTACTCGTCGCGGATGTCGCCGATCACCTCCTCGATCAGGTCCTCGAGGGTGACGATGCCGTCGGTGCCGCCGTACTCGTCGACGACGATCGCGAGATGGTGCCCCTCGCGGCGCATCTCCGACAACGCGGACAGCACGTGCTTCGAACCGGGCAGCGCCTTGACCTCACGAGCCACGTCACCGACCGTCCGGTCGCGGTCGTTGCGCGCGTCGCCGAGGAACAGGTCGCGAATGTGCACGAAGCCCAGCACGTCGTCCTGACCGCGCCCGACGACCGGGTAGCGGGAGTGCGGCGACTCGGAGGCGAGCTTCGCGGCCCGGCTCACCGTCATCGCCGCCTCGAGGAAGGTGACCTCCGTGCGCGGGATCATCACCTCGCTGATCGCCCGCTCACCCGCGGCGAAGACGTCGTCGATCAGGCGGCGCTCGTCGGTCGACAGCGATTCGTGCGCGGCGACGAGGCCGCGCAGCTCGTCCTCGCTGATCGGCTCGCGGCGGGCCGTCGGGTCGCCGCCGAGCAGCCGCACCATGCCGTCCGTGGACTTGGACAGCAGCCAGATGACCGGACGGAAGAAGCCGGCGATCCGGTTCAGCGGCGGCGCGAAGAAGATCGCGGCCTCCTCCGCACGCTGTAGCGCCAGCCGCTTCGGGACCAGCTCGCCGATGACGAGCGTGACGAACGAGATGAGCAGCGTGACGCCGATGACGCCCGTCGCGCCGGCGAGGCCGGGACCCCATCCGTGGTCGACGAGGAACCGCTTCGCGTCGGCGGACAGCGTGACCGCGCCGTACGCGCTGGACAGCAGCGCCGTGGAGGTGACCCCGATCTGCACCGCGGCCAGGAAGCGGTTCGGGTCGCTGGTGAGGCGGGCGACCGTGGCGCCGCGGCGCCCGCTCTCAGCGAGAGTGCGGACCTGGCCCTCGCGCAACGAAATGAGCGCCAGTTCCGCAGCGACGAAGATGCCCTCGATGACGATCAGCAGCAGCACGATGCCGATATTGAGCAACGTATGGGCCACGCCTGGAGTCTACGGAGCAGACGGCTGCCTCGACGCCGGCGCCGCCGATCAGCTGGTCAGGCCATCGCCTTGCGCAGGTTGGCGTCGATCGCGTCGAGGAAGTCCTCGGTCGTCAGCCACGGGGCGTCCGGGCCGATGAGCAGCGCCAGGTCCTTGGTCATCTGACCCGCCTCGACGGTCTGCACGCACACCCGCTCCAGCGTCTCGGCGAACGCGGTGACCTCGGGCGTGCCGTCCATCTTGCCGCGGTAGGACAGCCCCTGCGTCCAGGCGAAGATCGAGGCGATCGGGTTCGTCGAGGTCGGCTTGCCCTGCTGGTGCTGACGGTAGTGCCGGGTGACCGTGCCGTGCGCCGCCTCGGCCTCCACCGTCTTGCCGTCGGGCGTCATCAGCACCGAGGTCATCAGGCCGAGGGAGCCGAAGCCCTGCGCGACGGTGTCGGACTGCACGTCGCCGTCGTAGTTCTTGCAGGCCCAGACGTAGCCGCCCTCCCACTTGAGTGCGGCGGCCACCATGTCGTCGATCAGCCGGTGCTCGTACGTGATGCCGGCCGCCTCGAAGTCGGCCTTGAACTCCATCTCGAAGACCTCGGCGAAGAGGTCCTTGAAGCGGCCGTCGTAGGCCTTGAGGATCGTGTTCTTCGTGGACAGTACACCGGCAGGCCGCGTTCGAGGCCGTAGCGCATCGAGGCCCGCGCGAAGTCGCGGATCGACGCGTCGAGGTTGTACATCGCCATCGCGACGCCGCCGCCGGGGAAGTCGAAGACGTTGAGCTCGATGGGCTCGCCGCCGTCCTTGGGGGCGAAGCTCAGCGTGAGGGTGCCCTCGCCGGGGATGACGAGGTCGGTGGCGCGGTACTGGTCACCGAACGCATGGCGGCCGATGATGATCGGCTTCGTCCAGCCCGGCACCAGCCTCGGGACGTTGCTCATCACGATGGGCTCGCGGAAGATCACTCCGCCGAGGATGTTGCGGATCGTGCCGTTCGGCGACTTCCACATCTTCTTCAGGCCGAACTCCTCGACCCGCGCCTCGTCCGGCGTGATGGTGGCGCACTTGACGCCGACACCGTGCTTCTTGATCGCATTTGCCGCGTCGATGGTTACCTGGTCGTCGGTGGCGTCGCGGTGCTCGATGCTGAGGTCGTAGTACTCCAGGTTGACGTCGAGGTACGGGTTGATCAGCTTGTCCTTGATGAACTGCCAGATGATGCGTGTCATCTCGTCGCCGTCGAGCTCGACGACGGTGCCCTGCACCTTGATCTTGGACATGCGCTGCAACCTCCAACGGTGGCGACTTCTCTTGGTATCAAGATATCTCGTGCTCGAAACGTGGCAGCGGGCGGCCACCTCCTAGTCTGCAAGTCATGACCGATACACGCACCCGAACGCACCTGGATGCGGTCGCTGATACGCACCTCGACGACTTGGCGGCGCTGGATCCGATCTTCGGCACGTATCTGGGCATCCGGGGGCACGACCACGAACTGCCGGACCTCACCCCGGATTGGCTGGCGGCCCGTTCGGAGCTGCGGCAACGCACCCTGGCCGCTCTGGACGGTGCCCTGCCCACGGACGCCGACGACCGCATCACCGCCGCGGCACTGCGGGAGGAGCTCGGCGTGGCAGAGGAGCTGCGCGCGCTGGGCACCGAGGAGTCCGACCTCAAGAACATCGCCTCTCCGGTGCAGACCATCCGGGACGTCTTCGACCTCACCCCCACCCGGACGGTCGAGAACTGGGCCACGGTCGCGACCCGGCTCGGCGCCGTGCCGAAGGCGGTCCACGGCTACCTTGCGTCGCTGCGCCTGGCCGCGTCCCGGGGGGAGGTGCGCGCGCGGCGGCAGGTGGAGACGTGCATCAAGCACTGCGCCGACAACGTCGGGCCGGACGGGTTC
>JAVHVL010000648.1:0-3572 GCA_032160565.1 Pseudonocardiales bacterium
CGGCCGCGGGTGCGGCCGAGACCTATCCCATGCCCGCCGCCGGGACGATCACTGTGCACGGCCACGGCAACGGGCACGGCCACGGGATGAGCCAGTACGGCGCGCGCGGCGCGGCGATCGCCGGGCACAGCGCCGCGTACATCGCCGCCTTCTACTACCCCGGCACGACGCTCGTCACGCTGTCGGCCGCGATCCGGATCCGCGTCTACCTGCCGGGCGCCGGCGGGAGCACCTGCATCCAGGCGAAGGCCGGCCTGACCGCCACGGGCGTGTCCGGCACGCTGCCCACCTCAGGCATCGCGCGGTATCGCCTCGTGCCGTACGGCGCCGGGCTGGCCTTGCAGAAGGGCACCGGGTCCGGCTGCACCGGTGCGGGCTGGTCGAACCTTAAGACGGGGCTGCCCGCGACCGTCGACGTCAGCAGCTCGCAGGGCTACCTCCGCATGTACCGCTCCGACGGCACGTCCACGGACTACCGCGGCTCGGTAGGAGCGGTCCGCAGCGGAGCCGGCGAGCTGACGATCAACCGCCTGGGGCTGGATGCGTACACGATGGGGGTGGTGCCCCGCGAGATGCCCGCCTCGTGGCAAGCGGCCGCCGTCCAGGCGCAGGCGCTCGCCGCCCGCAGTTACGGCGAGTACGAGCGGGAGCACCACGGCGGGTCGCTGTACGACATCTGCGACACCGATCAGTGCCAGGTGTACGGCGGCATGACCCACTACGACGCGGCGGGCAACGTGCTGTGGCGCGATGCCCCGGCCGCGGTCTTGCGAAACAACAACCAGGTCATCCAGTACAACGGCGCCACCGCCTTCACGCAGTTCTCGGCGTCGAGCGGCGGATGGACCGTCGACGGCGGCCAGCCGTACCTCGTCGCCAAGCCGGACCCGTACGACAACGCGGGCACCGGCGATCCGTACCTGAACTGGACGCGGACGCCGTCGGTCGCGCAGATCGCGGGTTACTACGGCCTGAGCCGGCTGACGTCGATCGTCATCACCAGCCGCGACGGGCACGGCGACTGGGGCGGCCGGGTCCTTTCGGCGACCGTCAACGGCGTGGCCGGCGGCACGGCGCGCAGTGTGGCGACCACCGGATTCGGGCTGCAGAGCGCGATGGGGCTGCCGCACAACTGGTTCAGCATCGCGTCCGCGCCCCCCAGCGCGCCGACGAACGTCGTCGCCACCGCACGAGACGCCGGGGTGACCGTCACCTGGGGCGCCCCGGCGAGCTCGGGCACGCAGCCGATCACCGGCTACACGGTCACGGTCGGAACGCAGACCCTCAATGCAGGAGCGGCCGCCCGCTCGGCGACGGTCATCGGGCTCATCAACGGCAGGGCCGTCGGCGTGGCGGTGCGCGCGAAGAACATCGTCGGCGCGAGCGCCGCGGCGACCTCCGCTGCGACGCCCAACGCCGCACCGCAGCGGATCACCGCCGTTGCTCCGGCCCGGCTGTTCGACACGCGCAGCCCCGCGGTCGCCGTCGACTCGGGGCACCCGTACGCGTTCACCTTTGCCGGCAAGGGCGACATCCCGGCCACTGCCGGCGCAGCGGTGTCCGTCCAGTTCGCGCTGACGATCGTGAACCCCACCGGTTCGGGCACGCTGCACGTGCAGACCGCGGGTGCGCCGGTAGGCACGACGTCCGCGATCGCATACCGGCGGGGGCGCACGGTGACGACGACCGTGTCGGTTCCGGTCACCCCCACCTCCTCGGTGCGCTTCGTCCCCTCCGCCGGCGCCATGGCGCTGATAGCCGACCAGATGAGCTACACGGGGCCGGGCTTGTCCGCCGTGGCGAGCGTGGCGCCCGCCCGCGTCGCCTTCATCCAGCACGTCCCGATCGGCAGCGGGGTGGCGGTGCGGGTTCGCGGGGTCGCCGGTGTGCCGTCGGACGCCAGTGCGGTCGTGCTCGGCCTGGCCGGCGGCCCGGCGAGCGGCTCCGGCTGGCTGCGGGTATGGGCAGACGGGGCGGCCGTCCCGGGCGTCAGCCAGGCGATGGTCACGCCGGACGGCACAGGTGCGAACACAGTGGTCGTCCCGATCGGATCGAACGGCAACATCCGCGTGGGCAGCAACACCCCGGCAGTCGGCGTGCAGGTCACGGTGGTCGGCTACGTCGCTCCGGCGGCGAGCGGCCGGGGGCTGCTGGAGACGTTCCAGTCGACGGGGCTCTCGGACCCCGCCGCGGGGGTGGGCGCGTCGCTGGCCGTGAGCACGAGTCCGACGTCAGTGGTGGTGCTCGGCAAGCCGCAGGTGCCGCACGGGAACGTCCAGGCCGTGCTGCTGCAGGTGACGGTGACGCGGGGATCGGCGATCGGCGGCCTCTACGCCTATGCCGCCGGGGCAGCGCGCCCGGCGGCATACAGCCTCACCTTCCCGCAAGGAACCGCGTCGACCTCGACCGTCCTGGTGCGGGTCGGATCGGGCGGAGCGATCCAGCTCGCTACGTCCGGGCCGACCGCCGTGGCGGCCGTCGACATCGTGGGCTGGGTCAACACCGGCTAGCTCGAAGGCAGGGCCGGGGTCGTGGCCAGGTCAGGCTCGTCGGCCATCGGCGGCGCAGGCCGCATCCCGTCGCGGATGACTCCGGTCATCGCGAGCACGGTCAGCGCCGCCGGCAACACCGCCACGAGCGCCACCGTGACTGCCGCGGGCACTGGCGCCCGGTCGAGCAGCGCGCGCAGCCCTAGCCCCGAGCCCGGCGCGTACCAGCTGCGCAGCAGCATCAGCCAGGCCACCGCGTTCGTGGCGACCGCAGCCAGGAGCACAGCTGGCACGAGTACCCGTCGCCCGCGCGGCGGCACCGCGCGCACCCACCCGATCGCGGCGACGGCGGCGACGACGACGATCAGGTGGTAGAGGTAGCGCCCCTGCGCGCCACGGACGGCGTCGGACCATCTCCGGAAGGTGTCGTGCGAACCCGCCGCGACGAGGCCGGTGGTCACGACGATGCTGCTCAGCAGCACGGCGAAGCGCGCCCGGTCGCCGCGGCGCGCGCGGATGACGAACGCGGCGATGAGCCCGAGCAGCACGGCGACGAGCCAGCCGTAGACGATCACCGGGCCGGGCGAGGGGTCGTCGGCCAGCCCGATGCCACCCCACAGCCGCTTCGCGAACGCCCGGGTGAAGCCGCTCACGAACGGGCGCAGCGCGCCCCGGTTGTCGGGCGGCCCGAACAGCACCTCCTGATAACCGGGGCCGAACCCGTCGGGCTGGACGGCGTGGAACTCGATCAGGTTGCGCAGCCACCACAGCCCGCCGACCACGCCTCCGGCGGCCGCGATGCCCAGCGGGGTGGCGACGGCCCGGACCGGCGAGGTGCCGTCGGTTGGGCGCCGCGCCCGCGGCTGGTAGGCCCCCGCCAGGTATGCCGCCAGCACGACCGGCGGCAGCACGAGGGCAAACCCCTTGGTCAGCAGCGCCACGGCCAGGCTCGCCGCCACCCAGGTCGCGGTGCGGCGGCTCAGATCGCCGGTCAGCACCCGGCTGAGCAGGTAGAGCAGGACGGACGTCGCGAGGATCAGCAGCGAGTCGTTCGTGACCGACGATCCGTCCCGGATGAGGTCC
>JAVHVL010000010.1:0-5675 GCA_032160565.1 Pseudonocardiales bacterium
GTGCTGGCCGAGCGCACACGCGGCCGCGCCGGGTACCCGGTGCTCGTCGCCGTGGCCACGTGGGCGGTGCTCGGCGGCGAGACGCTGCGGCGCGAGGCGCTGGCCCTGGACGAGCTGCTCGCAGCCGGCGACCTGACCGCCGCCCGCCGCCGCCTCACCCACCTCGTCGGGCGTGATCCGTCCGGGCTGGACGAGTCGGAGATGGCGCGTGCGGCCGTCGAGTCGGTGGCCGAGAACAGCTCTGACGCCGTGGTCGCGCCGCTGCTGTGGGGTGCCGTCGCGGGCGTGCCGGGGTTGCTCGGCTACCGCGCCGTGAACACGCTGGACGCCATGGTGGGGCATCGCTCCACGCGGCACCGCAATTTCGGCTGGGCGTCCGCCCGGCTGGACGACCTGGCGAACCTGGTGCCGGCGCGGCTGACCGCCGTCCTCGTTGCGCTGGTCAGCGGCCGGCCGCGCGAGGTGTGGCCGATCGCCCGGCGCGACGCCCGGCGGCACCCGAGCCCGAACTCCGGGTGGTGCGAGGCCGCGTTCGCGGGCGCGCTGCAGCTGCGCCTCGGGGGCGTGAACGTGTACGGCGACCGGGTGGAGGAGCGGCCGACGCTCGGCGACGGGAAGCCGGCCCAAACCACCGACCCGTCGCGCGCCGCCGCACTGTCGCGCCGCCTGGGCATCGTCGCCGCGGTGCTCGCCGCGGCCGTCGCGGGAGCCCGCGCGTGAACGGCTCGCTGCTCGTCGCGGGAACGACGTCCGACGCGGGCAAGAGCGTGCTCACGGCAGGCATCTGCCGCTGGCTCGCACGGCAGGGCGTGAAGGTGGCGCCGTTCAAGGCGCAGAACATGTCGCTGAACTCGATGGTGACCGCCGACGGCGCCGAGATCGGCCGCGCCCAGGCCATGCAGGCCGCCGCGGCGCGCGTCGAGCCGGAGGCGGCGATGAACCCGGTGCTGCTCAAGCCGGGCAGCGACACGCACTCGCAGGTCGTCCTGCTCGGCAAGCCGGTCGCCGACGTCGACGCGCTGGGCTACCGCGACCTGAAACCCTTGCTGCAACAGGCGATTCTCGACTCCTACGCCGAGCTACGCGCGCGGTACGACGTCGTGATCTGCGAGGGCGCGGGCAGCCCCGCCGAGATAAACCTGCGCGACCGGGACGTCGCGAACATGGGGTTGGCCCGCGCCGTCGACCTGCCGACGATCGTGGTGGGGGACATCGACCGGGGCGGGGTGTTCGCGTCGATGTTCGGCACGCTCGCCGTGCTGTCCGCGGCGGATCAGGCGCTCATCGCGGGGTTCGTCGTCAACAAGTTCCGCGGCGACCGGCGGCTGCTCCAACCGGGCATCGACATGCTGACGGAGCTGACCGGACGCCCCACGCTCGGTGTGCTGCCCTGGCTGCCCGGGCTGTGGCTGGACGTCGAGGACTCCCTGGACCTCGACTCGCGCCCGCCCTCCGCGCTGCCGCCCCTCGGCGCGGAGACGCTGCGCATCGCGGTGGTCCGGTTGCCGCGGCTGTCCAACGTCACCGACGTCGACGCGCTGTCCGCCGAGCCGGGCGTGGCGGTCCGGCTGGTGACGCGCCCGGAGGAGATCGCCGATGCGGACCTGGTGATGCTCCCCGGCACGCGGGCGACAGTGCGCGATCTCGGCTGGCTGCGGGCGAGCGGGCTCGCCGACGCGATCGTGCGGCGCGCGGCCGCAGGCGGTCAGACGATCGGCATCTGCGGCGGCCACCAGATGCTCGCGCAGTCGATCAGCGACGATGTGGAGAGCCGTGCGGGCGCCGTCGAGGGGCTCGGGCTGCTGCCGACGCGGGTGTCGTTCGCGCCGCAGAAGATCCTCGGCCGCCCGCGGGGCACCGCGCTCGGTGCGGCAGTCGTCGGCTACGAGATCCACCACGGTGTCGTGACCGTCGACGGCGGCGAGCCGTTCCTCGACGGCTGCGTCGACGGATCGGTGTGGGGCACCACGTGGCACGGCGTCTTCGAGAACGACGAGTTCCGGCGCGCGTTCCTGCGGCGCCTCGCCGACGTTACGGGGCGCCGGTTCGTCGCCGCGCCGGACACGTCGTTCCAGGCATTGCGCGAGCGCCGCCTCGACGCCCTCGGGGACCTGGTCGCCGACCACCTCGACACCGCCACCCTGTCCGCCCTGATCGACGGCGGCGCGCCACGCGGGTTGCCCTCGGTCGTATCGCGGCTGGGCTGATCCCGGCAGGATCCAGGGCATGACTGCTGCGCTCTGGGGCCACAGCACCACCAGCGTCGTCCTCACCGTGGTCGGCGGTTTGATCGTGCTGGCGGTGATCGCCGCGTTCATCGGGCGGGCGCTGGTCCGGCGCGGCCTGCGTGAGCCGTTCGTCGTGCGGCTGATCAACCGTGCGTCGGAGAGCGTAATCGACGTGATCAAGCAGCCGATCACCGTCGCCGTGCTGGACGAGGTGGCCGAGGTGCTCAAGGCCGGCCACTACACCCGCAACATCGCGTCGGCGCTGCAGGAGAACCACGAGGAGCTCAAGCAGATGTTCGCGGAGAAGATCAAGGAGGACCCCACCGCGCGGCACATCGGGCTGCTGCCGTTCCATGACCGGATCATCAACGAGGCCAGCGAGACGACGCTGCGCGTGCTGCTGGAGGTGCTGGCCGACCCGCGCACCGACGAGCTGGTGTCCGACATGCTGCGCGACAACATCAATCAGATCCGGGCGGCGGTGCGGGCGCGGGAGGCCGGCCTGCTCTGAATCGCTGCACTAGCCCTCGAGGTCCCCCTCCGCCTCGAGGTAGGCCGCACGCAGCGCGGCCAGGGTGGCCGGCTCCGGCTCGGCCCACAGCTTGCGGTCGGCGGCTTCGAGCAGCCGCTCGGTGATGCCGTGCAGCGCCCACGGGTTGGATTCCTGCAGGAACTTGCGGGTCTCCGGATCGAGCACGTAGCTCTCCGTCAGCTTCTCGTACATCCAGTCCTCGACGACGCCGGCCGTGGCGTCGTAGCCGAAGAGATAGTCCACGGTGGCCGCGAGCTCGAACGCCCCCTTGTAGCCGTGGCGGCGCATCGCCTCGATCCAGCGCGGGTTCACCACCCGGGCCCGGAAGATGCGGGCCGTCTCCTCCGTCAGCGAGCGGGTGCGCACCGTGTCCGGCCGGGTGGAGTCGCCGATGTAGGCGCGCGGCGCGGTGCCCGTGAGCGCGCGGACGGTGGCGATCATGCCGCCGTGGTACTGGAAGTAGTCGTCGGAGTCGGCGATGTCGTGCTCGAGGGTGTCGGTGTTCTTCGCGGCGACGGCGATGCGCCGGTAGGCCGTCTCCATGTCCGGACGCGCCTCTCGCCCGTCGAGATCGCGGCCGTAGGCGTAGCCACCCCAGGTGGCGTACACCTCGGCGAGATCGGCGTCGTCGCGCCAGTTGCGGGCGTCGATCAGCGGCAGCAGGCCGGCGCCGTACGCGCCCGGCTTGGAGCCGAAGATCCGGGTCGTGGCGCGGCGCGCGTCGCCGTGTGTGGCGAGGTCGGCCTGCGCATGCGCCCGTACATAGTTCTGCTCGGCCGGCTCGTCCAACTCGGCGACGAGCCGAACCGCGTCGTCGAGCATGGTGACGACGTGCGGGAAGGCGTCGCGGAAGAACCCGCTGATCCGGATGGTGACGTCGATGCGCGGACGACCCAGCTCGTCCAGCGGGATCGGCTCGACCTGGCTGACGCGACGCGAAGCCTCGTCCCACACCGGCCGGACGCCGAGGAGCGCGAGGATCTCGGCGATGTCGTCCCCGGACGTCCGCATGGCCGACGTGCCCCACACCGACAGCCCGACGGAGCGGGGGAACTCGCCGGTGTCGGCGCGGTAGCGATCGAGCAGCGATTCGGCCATCGCCTGCCCGGTCTCCCAGGCCAGCCGGCTCGGGACGGCGCGCGGGTCGACGGAGTAGAAGTTGCGGCCGGTGGGCAGCACGTTCACCAGGCCGCGCAGCGGGGAGCCGCTCGGCCCGGCCGGCACGTACCCACCGTCCAGCGCATGCAGCGTGTGCGTGATCTCGTCGGTGGTCGCGGCGAGCCGCGGGACGATCTCGGTGGCCGCGAACGTGAGCACGTCACCGACCACCACCTCCGTCGAGTGACGTATCTCCAGGTCGAGTGACGGAGTATCTGCCGTCTCTGATCTTGGCGATCCGTCACCCGATGGGAGGACGGTGTGCACCACGTCGCGCACCACGTCCGTGACCGCTGCAGGATCCCAGCCGCGGTCCTCCATGGCCTGGACCAGGGCGCGTGCGGTGGCCTCGACGGCGTCGGTACCAGTGCGGTCGCCGGAGAGCTCGACGTGCCCGAGCGCCTCACGCAGGCCGGGCAGCGCCTGCGCCTCGCCGCCCCACATCTGCCGCGCCCGCAGCATCGCGAGCACGAGGTTGACGCGCGCGTCGCCGGTGGGCGCCGCGCCCAGGACGTGCAGCCCGTCGCGGATCTGCGCGTCCTTGACCTCGCAGAGCCAGCCGTCGACGTGCAGGACAAGTTCGTCGAACTCCGCGTCGTGCGGGCGGTCGTCCAGCCCGAGATCGTGGTCCAGCTTGGCCGCCTGGATCAGCGTCCAGATCTGCGCCCGGATCGCGGGGAGCTTGCCCGGGTCCATCGCGGCGATCTGCGCGTGCTCGTCGAGCAGCTGCTCCAGCCTGGCGATGTCGCCGTAGCTCTCCGCGCGAGCCATCGGCGGTACGAGGTGGTCCACGAGCGTGGCGTGCACCCGGCGCTTGGCCTGGGTGCCCTCGCCGGGGTCGTTCACCAGGAACGGGTAGATCAGCGGGAGATCGCCGATCGCGGCGTCGGCCGAGCACGACGCGGACAGCGCCGCCGTCTTGCCCGGCAGCCACTCCAGGTTGCCGTGCTTGCCGACGTGCACCATGGCGTGCGCGCCGAAGCCGTCGGCCAGCCAGCGGTAGGCGGCCAGGTAGTGGTGGCTCGGGGGCAGGTCGGGGTCGTGGTAGATCGCGATCGGGTTCTGCCCGAAGCCGCGCGGCGGCTGCACCATCACCACGACGTTGCCCGCCTGCAGCGCGGCGAGCACGATCTCGCCCTCCGTGTCGCCCGAGCGGTCGACGAACAGCTCGCCGGGGGGCGGCCCCCAGTGCCGCTCGACCGCATCGCGGAGCTCGGCGGGGAGCGTCGCGAACCATTCGAGGTAGGCGGACGCCCTTATCCGGACGGGGTTTCCGGCCAGCTGCTCGTCGGTGAGCCAGTCCTCGTCCTGCCCGCCCGCGGCGATCAACGCGTGGATGAGCGCGTCGCCGTCCTGCGCCGCCACGCCGGGGAGCTCGCCGATGTCGTAGCCGGCCTCGCCGAGCGCCGCGATGAGCCGCACCGTGGAGGCCGGGGTGTCGAGGCCGACGGCGTTGCCGATGCGCGAGTGCTTGGTGGGGTACGCGGACAGCATCAGCACGATGCGCCGCTGCGCCGGCGGGATGTGCCGCAGCCGCGCATGGTTGACGGCGATCCCCGCTACGCGCGCGGCACGTTCCGGGTCCGCGACGTAGGAGGTCAGGCCGTCCGCTCCGACCTCCTTGAACGAGAACGGCACCGTGATCAGCCGGCCGTCGAACTCCGGGATCGCGACCTGAGTCGCGGCGTCCAGCGGCGTCAGCCCGTCGTCGCTCTCCGCCCACTGCGTGCGGGACGACGTGAGGCAAAGACCTTGCA
>JAVHVL010000623.1:0-12511 GCA_032160565.1 Pseudonocardiales bacterium
CAGGCGGCGGGGCGGCGAACGGTGCGTCCACCGTGCAGCTCAACGGCACCGTCGTCGGCAACGCGCCCTCTGGAGTGTCGGTCGCGATCGCGCCGACGTCCCTCGTCAACGAGGCGGCCCAGGGCGCATCGCCGCTCGGCTTCGCGATGCGCTCCCTGCTCGGCGACGTCGGCAAGGTGCCCGCTTCGGCGCAGCATCTCGCGGCTCCGAGCGGGGCCTCGCGAAGCCGCACGACGGTCACCGCCCAGGACGGCGCCTGGTCGTTCCCGGGCGTCAAGGCGCCGGGCTACTACATGCTGACGTTCGCCAAGCCCGGGTACCAGACCCAGCGCTACGTGATCGACTCCTCGACCGCCGTCGCCACGCAGCCGCTCAAGATCAACCTGGTGGCCGGTCAGGGCAAGCTGTCCGGCACCATCCGCGGACCGGCCGGCCTGCTCGGCGGCGCCGCGATCACGATCACCGACGGCACGAACACGATCACCACCAGCAGCAACTCCAAGGGCACGATCGGCACGTGGAGCGTGGACGGGCTGTCCACGCCGAGCTCCTACCTGGTCAGCGCCAGCAAGGACGGCCTCAGCACGGAGTCGCAACTCGTCACCCTCGACGCCGGCGGCACCTCCGCCGTCTCGTTGACGCTCCAGGTCGGGGTGGCCTCCCTGGTCGGCCGGGTCACCGGCATCCCGAACGGCAGGATCCCGGGCGTCGAGGCGTCCGCGACGCCGGTCGGTCTCGGCGGCGTCCAGGTGACGGCGACGGACGGCACGGTCACCCGCACGGCATCGACGGTCACCGGCCCCAGCACGAGCAACCTGGTGGGCAACTACATCCTCCCCGACCTCGCCCCCGGCACCTACAGCGTGACCTTCTCGGCGCCGGGTTACCTCGAGCAGACGCAGCAGGTCGTGATCAAGCGCGGCCAGCCGTCGGCCAAGGCGAGCGCCGTCCTCACCTCGTCGTCCGCGGTGGTGTCCGGCGCCGTGCGCGGCGTGCAGTTCAAGCTCGACGGCAGCGGCGAGCCGCAGTTGGACTCGGCGAGCCACCCGATCATCGCGGCGCTCAACGGCGCGGGGCTGATCCTCACCAACGCCGACAACACCTACAAGTCGACGAGCGACAGCACCGGCGCGTTCGTCTTCACCGGCGTCGCGCCCGGCACGTATGTCGTGAGCGCGCAGTACTCGGGGCTGACGACGGAGTACGTCACGGTGACGGTCGGCGCCGGCGGTGCGGCGACCGCGTCGTTCAACCTCGGCATGGAGACCGCGACCAGCAGCTCGACGATCGCCGGGTTCGTCGGCGGGGCGACGAGCCCCAGCAACACGATCATCTGTAACCCCGGAGCACCGGCACCGTGCCTCATCAAGTTCGTGCTGCACGACAGTTCGGGCGCGGAGATCGACATCCATGACCCGAGCCTCAACGCGCCCGCGGATCCCTTCACAACCACCGCACCAGACGCAATGGCATACATCCTCCCGGCATCCGCCTCGGGGCCGACGGCGTACACCATCTCCGCCGCCGCTGGCCTTGCGCCCGGTCTGTACCGGCTGAGGATCAGGGCAGCGGGATTCCTGCCGACCACCATCACCGTGCAGGTGCCCCTCAACGGAGTCGGCCGTGCGCCGCAGGTGAACCTGTTCCCGGCAAACACGATCTCGGGAACGGTGAGCTCGGTCGGCAATATGTCCGGCACGGCCCCGGGGCCGACCTATACGAACTGCGTCTACGCGTTCCCCCAGGGCACGGATCCGCAGAGCCGGGCGACGACCGCTCCGACGACATGTGACCCGACGCTGGCCGGCGACAAGTGCCCCGACACCGGTGCCCCGGACATCCGATACGCGCCGATCGACGGGGCGACCGGCCAGTACGTCCTCGACGGGTTGTGCGACGCGACGTACGTCATGTACGTCGTCATCACCAACCCCGACTACATCAACCCCACGTCCGCCGGAACGTCACCCCCGCCACTGGCCACCGAAACGGTGGCACGTGGACAGACCGTGAACTTCTCACCCCACGTCTACCGCCTGGGCCGCGCCGTGCTGACCATGTCGCTGGCCAACTCGGCAACCGGTGCGCTGAACTCGCTGCCCCAGGGCACCGCGGTGACCGCGACCTGCACCGCGGCCGGTCAGCCGACGGTGACCGAGAACCTGACGGTCGACGCGAACAGCGCCATCACCGTGACCCGGCTGCGGAACGGGACGTGGAATTGCACGGTGCGCGGCAACACGTCCACCACCAGCAACCAGATCGGTCAGGTTACGGGCCTGTCCACGGCTCTCGACATCGATGCGGTGGGGCAGGTCACGCTCGCGACCACGGTCGGCACGTTCTATGGCCGGGTCACCACCTCATGGAGCGGCAGTTCGCAGCCGTTGGAAGGGACGACCGTCACCGTCACCGGCGTCTCGGGATACGTGAACGGCACGCCGCAGAGCACATCCGCCACTGTCCTCACCGACGCAAACGGCTGCTTCGCGTTCAGCCCCGACGGCACGCCGGCTCCGACGGGAGCGGCACCGGGGGTTTGCGCATCCGACCCATCACAGATCCCGACCGGGACATTCCCGCTCGTGGTCTCGAGCGCGACCTTCCGGTCTGACCCGCCAGTCGGCTATCAGGCCGCGACGCTTTCGGTGGCGCAGGTCAGCGGCAGCGCGCTGATCAGCATCGGCATCACACCGAACCCCGTCGCCATCACTGGAACGCTGACCACCGAACCGGCGCAGGACGTCACGGTTCCGGCGGCGCCCGTGCCCGACCTCTCGAAGGCGAGCGTGCAGGTCGTGCAGGCCCCACCGGGCGCGGGCAGCGTGACGGTCAGCTCGGACAGCAGCGGAAACCTCACCTGGCACGACACGAACATCAGCAACCCGGCGCAGCCTGCCCAGCCCGGGAACTACCGGCTGTCCGCCAGCCTCGCCGGGTACGTCACCGCCACGATCGACGTCGACTGCGCGCTCACCGTGCCGTGCAACATCAACGGCAGCGGCGCCTTCGTGCTGAGGAAGCTCGGTGCGCTCACCATCTCGACCGTCGACACGGCGACCGCCGCCATCCCGGACGCCTCGTTCGTGCTGTCGAGCGGCGCCACGCAGGTGGGCACGCAGACACCGGTCCCCGGGACGAACTCGGTGACGTTCACCGGCCTCGTGCCGGGCGGCTCGTACACGGTGCACATCCAGGCGGCCGGCTACCAGTTCGGCGACAGCGGTACCTCGGTCGTCACGCTGGACTGCGGCAGCGGCGCAGCGACCATCACGATCAACCCCGGCGCGACCACCACCTGTACGGCGACCCTCATCCGCGATGCCGCGATCACGGGCACGGTGAGCGGCATCCTGGCGCTCTCTCCCGACACGACACCGACCAGCCCCATCGTCGGCGCGACCGTGACGGCGAAGCGCTGCTTGCTACCGGTCGCCGCGACGACGTACTGCACCCAGGTCAGCACCACCGACGTATTCACCACCATCACGGATTCCGCGGGTGGCTACCGGCTCATCGGGTCCAGCGCGCACCGCCTCGACGCCGGCAACTGGCTCGTCGCGACAACGGCAGCTGGGTACACCGCCACAGGCGTTCCGGCAGGAGCCCCGGCCGGTGCGCTTGCCGGCACGCTCGTCGCGGTCGCCGCCGCGGTCGACACGACGTTCGACCCGGCCATCTACATAACTCCGGTGACGTTCACGGTCTCCCTCAAGGACCAGAACAACAAGGCGCTGGCCGAGGCGGACCTTGGCACGACCAGCACGGTGTCGCTGATCGGCCCGTCCACGACGGCAACGGTCGGCAGCTCGATCGTCAAGGGGGTGCCCGTCTGGTCGTTCACCAACGTGATCCCCGGCTCCTACACACTGCAGGTCGTCGGCGAGTCGGTCGTCACGGTCACGAACCAGGTGAACGTCGTCCTCGGCGTGGCGACCCAGACGTACACGATGATCGTGCCGCTCGGGGCCAACCAGGCCAGTGGAACGATCAGCGGCCTGCAGGGCCCCGCCCAGTCGGCCACGCCACTTCTCGACGCAGTCGTGTGCCTGTTCACGACCGCGAACCCGCCCTCGACGTCGACCACATGCGGCGCACTGGACTCCCCGGACAGCACCGTGGCGAAGGGTGTCGACACCCTCAAACTGATCACGTCGACCGATGTGGACGGCAACTTCAGCCTGGGCACCGTGCCCGACGGCAAGTACTACCTGCAGGTGCAGAAGGTCGGCTACCAGAACTATTTCCAGACCTCGGTGGTGAGCTACAAGCACACCCAGGCCGCGCCGCCAGCGGTCATCCAGACGCTGACCCGGATCACGCACAACGTGGTGGTCTCGGTGACGACGACCGCCAGCGGCGACAACATCGGCTCGTCAGCGCTGAGCCTCACGTCCAGCGACTTCGCCGGATGGGTGCCGCTGTCCAATCCGGCCTACACGGCTCCGGCGGTGGGCAGCAAGACGCACACCTGGATCTTCACTGCCGTGCCGTTCGGCAACTGGACGCTGAAGGTCGTGCTGCCGGGGAACCACTTCGGCGTGGTGACCTCATCGAGCACGAACGGCGGGCCGACGATGAACTGCATCGCCACCACGCCCGCGCAGACGCCCGCGTCGCAGACCTGCACATCGACACTCACCGTGCCCGGCAGCGGACTGTCAAGTACGCCCGTTCCCGCCGGTTACCAGCTCGACGAGTACCAGCCGACGATCGCGGTGACGGCCACTGCGCTGGCTCTGGACACCGCCCCGACGTCGGTGACGGTCACCGTCGGCCCGACGGCGAGCCCGCTCTACACCTCCACGGGCTTCCTGGTCAGCGCCACGGCGTCGGCGCTGGGCGTCTGGGTGAACGGCACCCAAACCGTCACCGCGGATGCAAACCTGCCGGGCTGGGCACCGCTGTCGCCACCCGTAACCTCGGCGACAGCAACGACGATTCCTCTCGTCGAAGTGGGTGCGACCGTCACGGTCACGGTGCATCTGAACGGCGCGCGGTTGCCGAACAATCAGGACGCGCAAGTGACCTTGACCCCGCCGCCGGGCAGCACGGCCACCGCGCCGACCCCGATTTCAAAGACGGGCGGCCCCACCGGCGAGACGACCGCAACGTTCACCCTCATCCCGTACGGAACGGGATGGACAGCCGGCGCAACCGGGACAGTCACCGTGGTCGGCCCCCCTGCTTCGACCACACCAGTCCAGGGCAGCGCCACGTTCACGGTCAACGGCGCGACGGCCAGCGTCACCGTGAACATGATCCCCTAGCGATCTTGATACGGCCGATGCCGCAGGCGGCACCCCGCGTATCAAGATCGCGCGCGGCCGCGGGAAGCTCAGTGGATCGTGCCGGTGAAGATCAGGACGATGAGCGTGACGGTCACGACGAGGCCGAACGCGATGAGTGCCCAGACCCACCATGCGACGTGTTGCTCCGGCACCGGCTCCACGACCGGTGGCGGCGGCACGTAGACGACCGGCGGCGGGGGTAGCGGCGCCGCCGCGACGACCCGCAGTGGCAGGCCGCAGCGCACGCAGTTCTCCGCCGTCACCGCGTTCGGCTCGGCGCAGTGCGGGCAGGTCAGCGAAGCCACCGTCGCCCGCCCGACCGTTCCGGGGAGCCGGCGCAGCGCCTGGTCGTTGTTGCCCGAGTTCGCGTCGGTCAGCACCCGCGACGGTGTCCAGAACAGCGGGTAGTCGCAGTTCCGGCAGAAGTCCCGCGCATCGCGGCGGTTGAGGGTGACCATCGCGGTGGTACCGCACTCGGGGCAGGAGATCAGCTCGGTGGCCGCCGGGGGCAGTGCGGCGGCGGTCGGTGCGGCGGACGCAATGTCGGCGGCCACGTGCGCATCGACAGCGATGTCACCGACCGGGACGTCACGGACCGGGACGTCACCTGCCCGGCCGTCACCTGCCAGGACGTCACCTGCCAGGACGTCGCCCGCCGGGTAGAGCGGGGTGGACGTCGTAATCGTCGGCTGATCGTCCATCGGCAGCACCTCACTCACCGCGCACCTCCCCGTTCGACGTCCAGACGCAGCGCGAGCCTACGTACAGCTCGGCGCGCACGTGCGCCGGGACCTCGTCCCGGACCAGCGCCACGAAATCGGCCTCCGGCATCCAGCCCGTCGACTCGACGCTCATCCGCACCCAGGCACTGTCCCGCGGTGCCTCGCCGTCGCGCCACACCCCGCCGCCGTCGGTGACCTCGGCCGCCCCACCGCTGGCCAGTTCGAGGAACCGGCGCAGCCCCGACGCGGTGCCGCGCCAGGTCAGCGTGTGCGCGGAGCTGCTCACGATGCGCCGCTGCAGCTCGTCCGGCAGCGACGGGTCGATCGCCGTTACGCCGATCCACGAACCCAGCCACCGCACCATCGCATCCGGCGCGACGGTGAGGTCGGCGAGGTTGTCGATGTTGTCGGCGTCCTCGAGCAGGCTGCTGCCCAGCTCCTGGAAGATCGACACGAAGCGCACGAAGAAGTCGCTGTCGAGCATCCCCACCGGCAGCTGGTTGAGCATCCAGTGCGGGCTGCGCGGCGCTCGGCGCACGCCGTCGGGCAGCAGCTGGTTACGCGGGACGATGGAGGTCATCTAGCGCACCACGACCTGGTGCGCCGCCGACAGGAACAGCGAGTGCTGGTCGAGGCGGATGACGTCCTTGCCGGCGCCGAGGCGCTGCCCGGTGCGCAGGTCGTACTCGTAGAGCAGCGCCTCCTCCACCCGCTCGATGCCCTCGACGGACTCCAGCAGCTGGGTGACGACCGCGGCGTTGATGTCGGCGTCGAACGGCCAGCCGGTCCCCTCCGCACCACCGGTGAGGGGGTTGATGTAACGGGTCAGCGCCTCGGCGGCGCGCTGGCGCACCAGCCCCGCCGGGCGCCCCGGCCCGGTGTGCACCAGGGCGACCACGGACACGCCCTGGTAGTACGGCGTGCCGACCTCGACGGCGGTGCCCACGAGGCGGTGCGCGTCGAGATGGTCGGTGATGCTGCGCATGAGGGGCGCGGTTATCGCGAAGTCGTCGAGGTGGTGCCGCGTCGAGTCGCCGCGCACCTCGGGCACGACGAGCAGGCGCACCGAACCGTTGCCTCGGGTGGTCGGCAGGCAGCGGGCCCGCGCCACCTCCGGGGAGGCCTCCATCGTCAGCCGCTCGTAGTCGCCCGCGGTCACGGCACGCTGACCGGTCCGCAGGGTCAGCGGCCCGCGCACCTTCGCCTCGGCGATCGTCTCGGCATCCACGCCACCCACGGCGGGGGCCAGGTTGACGGTGCCGCGGACGTACGGGACGGTCGAGCGCATCACGGTCAGGGTCCGCGCGCCGATGTTGCCGCGGGAACCGCCGCCGTGCCGGTAGCCGGTGACGCTGATCTGCGCCCCGTCGCGGGGGATCATGCCGTGCTGGCGCACCGCGCCGTCCGGGTAGCGCACCCGAGGGCCGAAGCGGATCACACCGCTGCCGCTGTCCCACGCGTAGTGCTTGTCCCGGGGCCCGGAGCTGGTGAAGTCCTCGACCTCGGTCCAGTCCGCGGTGCCGTCGCCGTCCGTGACCCGCACGTGCTCGCCGTCGCGGCGCGGCAGGACCGGGGTGTGCGACACGACGAACGACTGCGCCGGGCCGCCGTCACTGCGGCCGACCGTCTCGGCCAGCATCGTCTCGGCGTGCTCCGCGCCGATGGTCCCGCCCAGGGTGGCCGCGGTGACGGCGCGGACGCGGGGCGAGGCCTGGTACGTCGGCTGCCCTTGCTTCGGCGGCAGGAGCCGGGCGCGCAGCCAGTACGCGGCGGTGTTGCCGATCGTCATCAGCTGATGCTCGACCGGGACGAGGAGGACGATCTCGCCGGCGCGGTTGAGGCCACCGGTCGAGTCGTCGTTGACCTGCGCGGTGATCCACGCCTCGCCGCTCCAGACCTCCCACACCAGCGGCGGGTCGCGCGGGTCCACACCGATGCCCTCGGCCTGCGCCGTGATCGACAGCCGCAGGACCGCACCGGCCAGGCTGCGGGAGAAGCCCAGGTAGAACGCGTCGCCCGGCGTCAGTTCGGGCGACGCGAAGCAGGGCACCCCGAGGACGTCGAAGCGCAGGTTGTCCCAGACGTCGACGACCCGGTCATCGGCAGCGGTGACGGTCCTGGCGGCGAAGAGCTCCGGCGGGGCGATCACCAGCTCCTGGACGGTCGTGAACACCACCGCCTCGCTGCTGCCGCCGCTTGCGCTGGCCGGCGTCATGACCTGCGTGCCGGCGGGCACGACGACGGGGGCGTCCAGCACCGTGGACAGCCAGAACGTCACGTCGGCGCGCGCCACCGACGGCGGGAAGGGCTCGACGCCGACCATGTTCAGGAAGTGCACGTAGAGCCGCTCGGGCACCTGGTTCACCCGGTACAGCACCATCTCGCTCATCCACGCGAACAGCTCGATGAGCGCGACGCCCGGGTCGGAGACGTTGTGGTTCGTCCACTCGGGGCAGTAACGCGGGATCAGCCGCTTGGCCTCGTCGACGATGTCCTGGAACTTGCGGTCGTCGAGTTCAGGTGCAGGCAATGGCATGGCAGCGCTCGCTATTCGGAATCGTGCGGGATGACGTAGAACGGGTAGACCAGGTTGCGGCGATCGTTGGTCGCGCGGACCCGGTAGCTGATCTGCACGCGCACCAGGGCACCGTCGTCGCCGTCGGGCAGCGGGCGCACGTCCTCGATCTCGACGCGCGGTTCCCACTGCGCCATCGCCTGGCGTACCGCCTCGGCGATAAGGCCGAGCAGGTTGGGGGTGACGGGCTCGAACAGCAGGTCCCAGATGCGGCAGCCGAACTGCGGGCGCATCAGCCGCTCCCCGGGGGCGGTCATCAGCACGATCCGCATGGAGCGCTCGATGTCCTCGGCCGTGTCGGTCAGCCGGATCGAGCCGGTGTGATCGACCTCCATCGGCCAGCTGAAGCCGCGCCCCACGAACGTCGCGTCGTAGCGGGGCGCCTCGTCGGTCCGCTGCGGCACCATCTCGCTCATCAGTTGATCCCGACCATCGCGCCCTTGAGCGTCAGCGGTCCGCCCGCCTCGACGCTGCCCACACCATCGGCCTTGACCTGCACCTGGGTGCCCTGCACCGCGGTCTGCGCGCCCTTCAGCGTCGCCTGCGAGCCCGCCTCCACCTTCACCGCCAGCTTCGCCTTGATCGTCACGTTGTTGCCCTCGATGGTGACGTCGCCGCTGGAGTTGATGTCGAACTTGGCCTGGCCGGCCTTGATCGTGACCTCCTTGCCGGACGCGACCTCGATGTCGAACCGGTCCGCGCCGAGGCGGAGTTTGTGCTCGGCCGTGCCGAGCTTGAGCAGGATGTGCTGCTCGGTGGGGCCACCGCCGTCGGCCAGCTCCACGATGTGGTTCTTGCGCGAGGTGATCCTGCGGTAGTCGATCGCGCCGTTGGCCACCAGTTTGTCGGCCGTCGGCAGGGTGTTCGCCTTGCTGAACAGCCCGCCGATCACCACCGGCCGTCGGCTGTCGCCGTGCTCGAACCCGACGAGGACCTCATCATTCACCTCGGGCTGGAAGACCACGCCCCGCCCCGCTCCGGCGCCGAGCGAGACCACCCGCGCCCAGGGGCTCTCGACCTGGTCGTCCACGCTGGCGTACTTGACCTTGACGCGCCCCTCGCCGTCCGGGTCGTCGTTGGCCGTCACCAGGGCCACGGTCAGGCCGGGGATCGTGAAGCCCGGGCTCGGCGGCTGCGCTCCGAGGGTGTCCACCAGCCCCGCGGGGCGCCGCGGCCCGGACGTGAATCGGCTGAAGAAGCCGTTGCGGTTGTAGAGATGGTCGACCTCGCTGACCAGGTAGTTGCCGCTGGCCGGACCCGCGTTCTCGACGCCCACCGTCGCGCCCGGCTTGATACGGCTGGACACGACCGACGTGCCCCGCGCGACGATCGCGCCGGCGGCCCAGTCGCCGTACAGCGACGTGGCCGTCGCGTTGGCCTCGCCCTGGTTCGTCGGGAACTCGGCAATGGCGCTCTCGGCGGCGGGCAGCGAGCCGCCCGGCTTCGCCCCCACATAGTCGGCGAGGAACGCGGGTGTCTGGGGCGCCGTGGCCGGCTGCTGCGCGTTGCCGACGACGCGGGTCTGCTGGGCCGGATCCCACCCGCTGACGGTGAGCGCGGTAGGGCGCAGGCCGGACGCCCGCACGGAGAACTCGGTGAGGGCTGTCCCCAGCTCCAGGGTGACGTCCGGCGTGCCGACCTCGACCTTCGTCACCACCAGCTTCTGCCCGTCGACGTACCAGCACAGGCCGGTCCGCTCGACCACCGCGTTGAGGAACTCGATGTCGCTGCCCGCTTGCAGCAGGTAATCGTGCACGTCGGTGGTCGCATCGATCGCCGCCGTCAGGCCGTGGCGGCCAGCAATCTGCTCGATGACGTTGGTGTAGCTGCGATTGAGGTAGGCGATTGCCTGGCTGCCGCGGGTGAGCTTGTAGGCATCGTCGTCGATCACGACGACGAGCTCCGGGTGCGCGTTGCTCGACTGCTCCAGGTTCACGCCCGTGACGGTTCCGGAGAGCAGCTCCCCACTGTCCGGCACCGAGATGCTGACCTGCTTGCCCAGCGCGAACGTGTCGCTGGCCGACAGCGAGTATCCGGCATCGCTGAACCGCAGCGTCGCGCGCCCCACGAGCCCGAGCCCACGCTCCACCCGTGCCGACACCAGCTCGCCGAGCAAGTTGGCCGCGAGGGGGCTCCCCTCGACCTTCAGGTTCGGGGTCAGCGCGCCGATCGCGGTGCTCACGACCCGTCCAGACGTGGCACGGACAGCAATGAGCCGGGTCTGATAGCCAGCGGATCCTCGATGCCGTTGGTCTGCGCCAGCATGCGCCAGCGGGTGGAGTCGCCGTAGTAGCGCGCGCTGATGCGGTCGAGCGTCTCGCCGGGCTGCACGCGGTGCACGCGGTGCGGCTGCGGGGTGCCCGACGTCGGGTTCTGCGGTCCGAAGGCCAGGGACTCGTCGTACTGCCGCAGCTCCAGCCGCATCTGCGCGCGCAACGGAACGCCGCTGGAGGAGAAGTAGGTGAACGTCACCGCGAGGTCGCGCACGACGGACTTGAACGAGTGCAGGTCGCCCCAGTGGAACGTGACCGTGGGTGGGCGCGCGTTGTTCGTCGACTCGTTCGAGCCGGGGAGGTTCTTGTCCACCTCCATCAGGCCGAGGATCTTCCCGGTGTGTTTCGTGACCGGCGTGCCGTCGTTGGTCGTGTCGAATTCGAGGTCGAGGCGCATCCAGCCGGAATCCGCACCGGTGTAGCGCAGCTTCGGCACGCCCTTGCCCGGCATCGGGTCTGCGGCCCAGTTGTTGCGGCGGCCGACGCTGATCGTCTCAGGGTTGAACAGGCAGGGCACCCGCTCACCGCCCTCGATCTCGAGGAACGCCTTTTCCAGCTCGGCCATCAGAACGCTCCCGGGGTGTGCCGGCGGCCGCGGCGCTCGAGCTCGTCCACGACGCGCTGCTCGATGCGCTCCACCACCCGGTCGACCAGTTCGTCGAGCTTGCGGTCGTCGTGCGGCACGGACACGTCGCCGAACGGGTTGTCCTCGCCACCCGCGCCACCGAAGGGTTGGAAGCCGGGGCCGACCACGCTCATCCGGGTCGGGAGTTGATCAGGCATGTCCAGTCCTCCAGATCCGTCCTCGAACCGCCGGATCGCGGGTGGCTGCCCCGGGTCGCTGGACCGGAACAGCCCCGCCGTGGCGTCGAGGAACGAGCGGCGTACGACCGCGTCGGTGTGCGGTGCGGCAGCCGCCGTCGATAGTGCCGAGGAGCCGCGCCGCGCCACCGCGGGCACCGGCGGAGCCGGCTGGGCCACGGTGCGGCGGATGCTGACCGGCGGCGGCGCGGGCAGGTAGCTGCGCAGCGTCGCGCCCAAGCCTTCCGCGGGCCCCATCCCCTGGCGCCGCACGGTGCTGGGTGACCGCCCGGTGCTCGATCGCTGCCCGGTGCCTGGTGACCGCCCGATGCCTGGTGACCGCCCAGTGCTCGGCCATTGCCCGGTGCTCGGCGATTGCCCGGTGCTCGGCAATTGCCCGGTGCTCGGCAATTGCCCGTGGGGGCGCGGTCCGCCACCGGCCGGCGGGGCGAGCCCGGCACCTGCGCCGGACGCGGCTGCCGGGCGGATGGGCGCGTCGGTGACGAATGCCGTGGCCAGGCCGGCGGCTCGGTTCGGTCGCGGGCCCCGATCCAGGCTGCGCTGCAGGGTGAGCAGGTCCGGCATTGCCACCGCCGCCAGGCCACCGGTCGGTACCTGCCGCGCTGCGGCAGTGCCGTGTTGCGCTGCTGTACCAGGTCGGTGTGCCGTAGCAGGTTGGTGTGCCGAACCAGGTTGGTGTGCCGAACCACGATGCGCCGCCGCGCCACGTTGTTCCGCTGCTGCACCGCGCCGCTGCGCCGGGGCACCGGCGGACGGGGTGGTCCCGCGGCTCAGGCCCGGCTGACCGGCCGGCGCCGCCGGGGCCATCGTGCCGGCTTCGGCTCGTAC
>JAVHVL010000025.1:0-6094 GCA_032160565.1 Pseudonocardiales bacterium
GGAGTACACCGAGGAAGAGTCACTCGTCTAGGGCACGGTACGAGCGGATCAGCGCAGCGGTCGCCTCGGCCGGTAAGGCGGTGAACGACGCGGTGAACAAGCAGCACACGGTCGTCTACAACGTGACCGGCAAGGGCACGGCCGACATCAGCTACTACCAGTCGGACGGCTCGGGCAAGGACGTGTCGATCACCGAGAACAACCAGAAGCTCCCATGGACGAAGACGGTCACCGTGAAGGGCGACCTCTCGGGCTTCGTGGTCACGGCGACGGTCTCGGACTTCACCAAGACCATCAGCAATATGTCCTGCGAGCTTTCAGTGGACGGCAAGGTCGTCTCGACCGACAAGGGCAACAACAGCATCGTCTCGTGCTCGGGTAGCGGGTACAGCGGCAAGTAGCCCCCGCCAAGAACAGCACAGCGCCTTTCCTCTTCGGGGTGGGGCGCTGCGCTAGTTGCGCGAACCGAGTTCAAGATCGCGCACGTAGATCAAGGGCAGCGTAGGCCCGCTAGCTTCGCCGGCGCTCGGCGCCTACGCTCCCCGCAAGGTTAGGGAGAGCGAACCGTGGCTAGTCCAGGTTTCTGTGCTCTCGCCCACCACCATTGCGTCGACGAGGCGAACCGCACCGGCGCTGTCCCGCGCCCGCAGGCCATCGGCCTCCTGCATCGCCTCGTAGTGCTGCCAGCCGACATTCAGCACGCAGTGCTCACCGGGCGCAACTCGGCGGTCTGCGGTTCTGCAGGTGGGATGTCCCGGAGCGTCATTCCCGACCGCGTCGCGACTGGATGTCGTCGCCCGTCCCTGCCGGGATCGGAAGCGCGCAGTACACCGTTGTGCCGCCGCCGGCCGGGCTGGTGATGGAGAACGTGCCGCCGAGTGCCTCGATGCGGTCTTTCAGCCCGACGAGACCGGACCCGCGTAGCGGGTCGGCGCCGCCGACACCGTCGTCACGCACGCGCAGCCGGAGCGTGCCGCCGGAGGCTTCCGCTTCTACCTTGACGAACGAGGCGCTTGCGTGCTTCGTGGCGTTGGTGAGCATCTCCGAGACCACGTAATAGGCGCCCACCTCGACCGCCTGGGGAAGCCGGCCGTTGATCCGCACGTCGATCTCCACCGGGACGACTGAGCGCCGCCCCAGCGCGTGCAGCGCCGGCCGCAGCCCCGCGTTGGACAGGATCGCCGGATGGATGCCACGGGAGATCTCGCGCAGCTCGTCGATCACGCCCATGAGCTCCGCGGCCACATCGGTGATCTCGGTAGAGATCTCCTCGCTCTCGTCGGGTGGCCTCGCCCAACGCAGCCGCAGTGCCAGCGTGAGGAGGCTCTGCTGCGCGCCGTCGTGCAGGTCCCGCTCGATGCGTCGGCGGGCCTCATCCGATGCCGCGACGATCCGCGCCCGGGAGGTGATGAGCTCGGCCCGGTTCTGCGCGTTCGCGATGGCGGTGGCGACCAGGTCGGTGAACTCCGCCATCCGATGCTCCGTATCGGGCGGCAGCAGCGCCTGCCCGGACCCGACGGCGATCATTCCCCACAGCCGGCCGTTGACGTGTATCGGCACGGCGACCGCGGACCGAATCCCTTCGCGGACCGTCGCCTCCCCGCCCGGAACGTCGCGGTAGCCATCGACCCGGGCCGCCTGGCCGGTGCGCCGGACGGTCGCGGTCAGCCCATCCGGCGGATAGCCCTCCCAGCGCTCCCCGACCCGCACATCGGGACGCGTCGCGCCTTCGTTAGCGAGGAGCGTCGCCGTTCCGTCGAGCTCGAACCGGATCATCCGGGCGGTGCCACCCCCGAAATACCGCAGCGCCTCCCTGGTCGCTGCCGCGAACACCGCCTCCGGCGGTGCGCCCCGCGCGACCAGCGTGGCCAGGCGCCGCAGCGCCGCCTGGGTGTCGGCGAAGCCGCGCAGCTCCACCCGCGCCTGGGTGTTGGCGATCGCGGTGCCGACCAGCTCGGTGAAGCCCGCCAACCGCGCCTCCGTGTCCGCCGGCAACGGTTCCTCGCGGGTGGACACCACGCTCATGACGCCCCACAGTCGGCCCTCGACGCTGATCGGCACGCCGACCAGCGAACGGATGCCCCACGCGTCGGCGACATCAGCGAGTGGGCCGGTCGCGCGGGTGTAGTCGTCGATCCGGGCCGGCCGACCGGTCTGGAACACCAGCGTGGGCACGTTCAGTCCGCCGACCTGCACCGGGGTGCCGACCGGGACGGGCAAGGCGCCGGTGCTGCTCCACGCACCGACGACCGTGACCGCGCCGTCAGGGCCGTACCTGCTGAGGAAGGTGATGTCGCAGCCCGGCAGCCGCCCGACCTCCGCGGCGACGGCGGCGAACACCTCCTCCGGTGCCGCCGCCCGGGCCACCAGGGTCGCCACCCGGCGCAGCGCGGCCTGCTCCTCGGCGTAACCGCGCAGCTCCACCCGCGCCTGCGCGTTGGCGATCGCGGTCGCGACCAGCTCGGTGAAGCCGGCCAGCCGCGCCTCGGTGCCCGCCGGCAACGGCTCGTCTCGCGTGTACGCCACGATGATCAGGCCCCACAGCCGCCCCTCGACGCTGATCGGCGCTCCCACTGACGAACGGAAGCCCCACTCATTGCTGCCGGTGTTCCCTATGGCGCCCGAGACACCCGCGTAGGCATCCATGCGCACTGGGCGTCCCGTCCGCAGCACCTGCGAGGTCACGTTCCGGCCGCCGAGCTCGAACCGGCTGCCGACCGGGCTCGGCGCGGCGGCGCCGGTGCCGGTCCAGGTGCCGGCGACCGTGATCGCCTCGTCCGGGTCAGACCGGACCAGCACCGTGTAGTCGACCGCGAGTAGCCGCCCGATCTCGGCGGCGACCGCGGTGAACACCTCCGCGGGCGGTGCCCCGGTCGCCACCAGCGTCGCCACCCGCCGCAGCGCGGCCTGCTCCTCGGCGAAGCTGCGCAGCTGTCCGCGGGCGTGAGCGTTGGCGATCGCGGTGCCGACCAGCTCGGTGAAGCCGGTCAGCCGCGCCTCGGCGTCCTCGGCGAATGGCCGATCGGCGGCGGACGCGAACACGGCACCCCACATGCCCCCCTCGACCACGATCGGGACGCCGAGGAACGTCCGCTGCCCGAGCGCGCGCGCCTCTTCCACGAACGTTCCGGTCGGTGGGAGCTCCGCGAGCTCCCGACGCCACGGCCGTCCGGTCTCCCTCATCGACCGCAGCTCCTCATCGACCGGACGGTTGGAGCCGATCGGCAAGTCGGCGTGCCGCGCGCTCCACGCCGCCACGAGCGTGACGGTGTCATCGGGCTCGAACCGCAACAGCGACGTCGTGTCCGCGGCCACCAGCCAGCCGGTCTCCTGCGTGACGGCCGCGAACACATCCTCCTGCGCGACCCCCCTCGCGACGAGCGTCGCCACCCGCCGCAGCGCCGCCTGCTCCTCGGCGACCACGCCCGCCTCGGCGCGGATCGGCACCCGCACGGCGTCCGCGCGGTCGGCCGGCTCGGGCATGTAGTAGCTGCGGACCGACACGATGCGCCCGTCGCGGACCCGGCAGATCTCGCAGGTCGTGCCCGTCGTGCGGGAGTGCCCGCTGGCAGGATCGCCGCTCACCAGGTCGACCTCGGTGACGATCGTGTCCACGGATTCCGCGACGACGCGCTCGACGGCGATGAAGAGTCCCGGGAACTGGCTCACGCTCCCGACCCCATACGCGACAGCAGCATCCACGCCGCGAAACGGCACGCCATCGACGAGGAGCTCGACGTCCTCGTCGAACACCTCGCGCCACACGTCGAAATCGCGATCGTTGAACGCCCGGTGATAGCGGGCGGCCAGCGCCGCGAGATCCATCCGCACCGGCTACCTTCCCACCCGCACCCTGTCGCCCACCGGCGACGGCAATGTCTCCGCGTGACCCTCCGCGAGCTTCCACGGCCCATCCTCGCGCCGATGCAGATGCGTGACCGGCCACGAGTAACTCGTGGCGCTCTCCGTTTACCGAGGCCCGCCGGGAACCGCCACCCCAGCCGCGGCCTGTCCGTTGGTAGACAGCGCTGCCTCCTCAATCGTGCGAGTGCGAAAGCGCCCCCGGCGCGCCATACGCCCCATTAGTCACGATTCGCGCGTAGACGTGGTCCGGTCTTCCCGGCAGGCGGCCAATGCCACTACCCGCTAGCTGGAACCCGTCACCGGGCTTACGGATCGGTGAGCCCCCGGCACCTGCCGGCGCAGGGCCGACGGTTGTGATGGGCGTCGACCACCAGATCGCCTCGCCGGTGGTGTGGATGTCGGCTCCGGTACGGCATTCGGCGTTGGGGCGCAGCCGGTCACGATCTGCCGTCGAATCCTGAGTGATCGGGCGTAGCGTCCCGGCCATGGCTGTCACAGTCATTACCGCAAGGGACCCTCTCGGCGCCCCATCGACACGAGAGCAGTTCGATGATGCCGACGTGTTCAGCATCGGCGGGGACGGGCACCTCACCATCCACACCCGCGACGTGGGCGACATCGCGATATACGCGCCGGGGCAATGGCTGTCGGTGTACGTCGAGGGCGCCATGACGGTTGAGACCGAAGCGGACCGCTAGCCCGCCCGCTCGGCCGCCGTGGCTCGCGTGGATGGACGAAACTCATGACGGCGCACGACCGAGCGAGGCGTGCCACCACGCAGGGCCGAGCTCTCGCTGCGATCGGATTGCGTATCCGATCGCAGGCGAAGGCCTGGCTGACGACGCCTACGACTGTGTGGCGAGTTCGAGGCGAGCCGCTTGCACGAAGGCCTCCACAGCGTTACGGACGTCCTCGCCGGCGTCGTCAATCGCCACCCGTACTCGTCTGTCCGGCCCTTGTGCAGTACGAGAACCTCTGTCATTGTCGCTGCACCGCCCAAACTACGGGCCTTGTGGGGCGGGTCGGACTCGAACCGACGACCCAGGGATTATGAGTCCCCTGCTCTAACCAGCTGAGCTACCGCCCCCCGCGCTCCGCACTCTATCGAGCGCCCGCAGCGACGATTTCACATGATCGAAACGAGGCACGCCATCTCGCGACACGCGAACTGGGCATCGTCGTCGTCATGGCCGAACACACATTCCCCACGAAGGAATCTCCCGATGCCCGCCGGTCGCCGATCAGCCGGATGTCCAGCTGTGGCATGAGCTCTCCGGTCGACCGGGGCACGCAACTCGCGGTCGACGCCCTACGCTCGTCACGGCAACGCCGCGTCATCCGCGTCTCCGGCGCGCAGCAGCCCGAAACGGCCCGGCCATGACGACCGCGATGTGCTCCCCCGCTGATCCGATGACCGTCACCGGCAAGCCGGATGTCTCAGCCCGGCACGGTTCGCTGGCCATCTGGGTGCGGCAGCCGTGGATGCTGCGGGTCGGCAAGGCGAACGTCCTCATCCGAGGTACGAGCGCTCGTGACCTGGGTGCCGTCGGGGCCATGCACAGCCGCTGCTCCCCGCGGACGCTGCTCGATCGCTACCGCGCCGGCGGGCAACCCCCGTCGGCGGTGGCGCTCGAGCGGGCGCTGCGGCGCACGCTCGGCTTCGTCGCCTGCACCGGCCGAGGCGACATCGTCGCGATGGCGGTGGCCGGTGCCGATGCCGGGCACTCGATGGGCAGCGCCGAGGTGGGTCTGCTCGTCGAGGACGAGTGGCAGCGGCAGGGTCTCGGGCGCGAGATACTGACCCACCTCGCCGGGGCCGCATACGTCTGCGGGTACACCCAGCTGATCTCCTACCCGGCTACGTCGCGGACCGCTGCTGAGCGGTTGCTCACCTCCGTCGGCCGGACGTACGTCGTGCCGGACCCGCCGACTGCCCACCTGCACACCTACCTGGCCGAGTCGGCAACGCTCGGGCTCGGCGCGGTCCGGGAGCACCTGGCCTGCTGAAGCTGCGCCTGGCCTGCTGACGTTCCCGCAGCCAGCGCCTCACGCGGACGGGCCGCGCGCCCCGCCGATCGACGACACGTCGCGATGCGCCGAGCGGTACGCGCGCGGGCTCAGCCCGAACTCCCGTCGGAACGCCCGCGAGAAGTACTCAGCCGAGGCGAAGCCACACTCGGCAGCCACCCGCTCGATCTGTGGCTGGGGTGAGCGCGCGGACAGCAGCTCG
>JAVHVL010000054.1:0-5323 GCA_032160565.1 Pseudonocardiales bacterium
GAACCGCTCACCGTGCGCGACTCGTCGCTGTCCGCGTGCACGCAGTCCGTGCTGGCCGCCGAGGTGGGGCACCTCGACCTCGCTGCCGACTACCTCGCCGAGGCCGCGCTGATGGATCTGCGCGACCTGGAGCACAACTCGCGCGACGGGCTGCACATCGCCTCGCTCGCCGGGGCCTGGTTGGCCCTCGTGGCCGGCTTCGGCGGGATGCGCGACTTCGGCGGTCAGCTCTCGCTGCATCCGCAGCTGCCCCCCGGCTGGGCGGGCATGACGTTCCGGCTGCGCTGGCGCGAGTCGCGCATCCGGGTGTCGGTGCGCCGCGACAAGGTGGACTACGAGCTCATGGCGGCGCCCGACGGCGAGCTGACCCTGCTCGACTGTGGCGAGCCGATCCAGCTTCGAGTGGGTGCGCCGGTGACCCGCGACATGCAGATCGTCACGCCGGTGACACCACGACCGTCACAACCCGCGGGCCGCGCGCCGCTGGACGCCGCTGAGCTGGAGGCGGCCACCGGACCGTCCGACGACGACACCGCCGAGTAGCCGTCAGCCGGCTCCGACCGGTTGGCGCGGCTCGCGAATGAGGAGCCTGATGCGTGGCCAGCCATGGCGGGCGGCGATCCGGGACAGCTCGGCAGCCAGCCAGGCCGCGCTCGGCGGCCGCGCGGCCGGGTCCTTGGCCAGCCCCCACAAGAGCACGTCGGACAGCTCCAGCGGTACCGCCGGTGCGAAGATCGGTGGCGCCGGGTCGCGCAGGATGCGCAGGCAGACCGAGGCGGTGGCCTCGCCCTGGTAGGCGTGGAAGGCCGGGGCACCGGCGACGAGCTCGTAGATCGTCGACGCCAGGCCGTAGACGTCCGTGGTCACGCCGGCCAGGCCACCCTCGATCAGCTCGGGCGCAGTGTGCACGGTGGCCGCCTCGAACAGCGCCGGGCCGCCCGCGTGCAGCGTGGCGATGCCGAAGTCGCTGAGGGCGGGTTCGCCGAACTCGGTCACGAGGATGTTCTCGGTCCGCACGTCGCGATGCAGGACACCACCGCGATGGGCGGTCTCGAGCGCCCCGGCGATCTTGACACCGATGGACGCCGCATCCGACGGCGGGATCGGCTCCCCGCGGCCGAGCCGGTCGGCGAGCGACCCTCGGCACAGCTCGAGCACGAGTGCCGGGCGGCCGTCGCTCAGGGTGAGCCGGCGGTACATCGTCACGATGTTCGGGTGCGAGCCGAGGGCGGCGAGCACGGTGGACTCGCGCTCGAACGCTTCGGTCACGCGGGCCGGATACTGGCGCCGGTCCACGACCTTCAGCGCGACGATCCGTCCGGTGGCGATTTCGCGAGCGCGGAAGACGGTGGCCAGCCGACCGGAGCGAAGTGGCTCGATGTCGGCGAAGTCGGCGAGTGCCGGGTCCACGAGCGCCGGGACCTGCGTATCGAGTGCCACGGTGCTCCCTCCGTGAACGCCCCGCTCTTGCTCAACTTAACTGGCATCTTACATCGGGGCAACCCGCCACGCCGCAAACTACTCGTACGGGTCCTCGGGCGGGGTGATCGGCAGGACGGTCAGCGCGGTGAGTTCGGGGATGTCGCCGCCCGCAGCGTGGTAGCGCCCCGTCACCGTCACCCACTGGTCCCGGGCAGGCGCCCGGCCGGAGATGCCCGACACCTTCACGATCATGGCGGCGGCGTCCGCCGCACAGCAGGAGATCTGGTAGCGGGCGAGCCGGAACGAGGTGCTGTCGGCGCCCCCGGCGACGAAACCGGTCAGCGAGACCGTCGCGTCCCGGACGGTCCTGCCGTCGGCGTCGAAGGCGCGCTGCCCGTACTCGAGCAGCGACATGTGCACCGCGCCCGGACCGGCCGGCAACGGGCTGAACTCGCTGCCCCCGGAGCGGACGTCGACCGGCGCGGACCGGTCCACGCCGTAGCTGCCGAGCGCCGGGGGTGCCACCAGCAACAGCGTGGCGATCGGTGCGAGCAGCAGCCACCCCTCGCGTGGCCGGTCGTGCGCCCCCTCATCCGTCCTGGCGAGCAGTGATCGGACCGCACCCACCGCGCCGAGCGCGACCAGCGCGACGCCGGCCAGCACCAGCCAGGGGCGCATGCCGCCCTGGACGTAGCGCAGGTACTGGCCGCCCAGCGTCAACCGCAGCACCACGGCGCCCACGAGCGCGATCAGCGTCCCGGCCGTCACAGCAACAACCAGCCGACCAGGGCCGCGGACGCGACGGCCGCGACGAATGTCAACGGTGCGAAGCGGACGGCGAAGGAGCGCCCGAACGTCCCGGCCTGCAGGGCGACGAGCTTCACGTCCACCATGGGGCCGACCACCATGAAGACCAGCTGCGCCGACGGCGAGAACTGCTTGAGGCTGGCTGCGATGAATGCGTCGGCCTCGGAGCAGATGGCCATCGCGACCGCCAGCACGCCGAGGGCGAGGAGTGCGAGGGGCCCCGAGCCCGCGAGGCCGTCCAGCACCGAGCGCGGCACGATGGTCTGCAACGTCGCCGCCGTCGCCGCGCCGATGACGAGGAAGCCGCCCGCGGTGAGGAAGTCATGACCGGCCGTTGCCAGCAGCACCTCCGCGCGCGTTCCGTCGTGCTCGTGCGCCCGGCGCCGCGACGTCAGCAGATCGGGCCGGCCGATGCGCAGCCAGCACCAGCCGACGACGGTCGACGCCATCAGGCTGGCGAGGAACCGCGCCGCCACCATCTCGGGCCGGCCGGGAAAGGCAACCGCGGTCGCGACCAGCACCACCGGGTTGATGGCCGGCGCGGCGAGCAGGAACGCCAGCGCCGCCGGTTGGGGTGCGCCGCGCTCGATCAGCCGGCGCGCGATCGGTACCGAACCGCACTCGCATCCGGGCAGCACCGCGCCGGCCAGGGCGGCCACAGGCACCGCCGCCTCGCCCCGGTTCGGCAGCAGCCGGGGCAGCAACGTGGGTGACACGAAGGCCGCGATCGCGGCGCTGATGGTCACGCCCAGCACGAGGAACGGGACCGCCTGCAACGTGATCGCCACAAAGACGGTGGCCCAGTTGGCGACGGCCGGTCGGTCCAGCAGCCCGCTCAGCAGCGGGCGGAACGCAGCCGCGAGCACCACGGCCGCCGCAACCAGCGCGATGCCCGCGGGGCGGGTCCTCGGGCGCTCGGATGTGGCCGTCACAGCGGCTGAGCCTAAACGGGTGGATCGCCCGGGTGGACTCGTTACGCGGATTTCATCGGAAGTGATGGCAATTCAGGCTGAATTGGTGCAGGCTCTGCTGCGCGCGGTACGTCATCCATCGGGGGGTTCGCCATGCAGGCACACATTTTGTCCAATCGTTGGGCGCAGCTCGGCCTGGCCGCCACCGCCGTGACTGCGGTGCTCGTGGCGCCGCTCGCCACGAACACCACGGGCAAGGCCGGCGCGGTGACGATCGCCGGCGCCCGCTCGCTCTCGGACCAGGTGTCCGTACAGTTCGCGCCGGCATCCGGCCGGACCACGGACGTGCACCTGCTGGCGTACAACGACTTCCACGGCACCCTCGACCCGGCCAGCCAGACGCTCTACGGCCAGTTCGCCGGCGGTGCGGCGTACCTCGCGAAGGCGGTCAAGGACAAGCAGGCGCAGTACGGCGTGGACGAGGCGACGGTGTTCGCCGGTGACGGCATCGGCGCCAGCCCGCTGGCCAACGGGCTGTTCCACGAGGAGCCGGCCACGGTCGTCGCGAACCTCATGCACACCGACTTCGCGTCGGTCGGTAACCACGAGTTCGACAAGGGCTCGGCGCAGCTGCTGCGGATCCAGAACGGTGGCTGCGACACCGACAGCTGCAGCGGTGCTCCGTACGCGCTGGCCGACGGCGGCACCACGAACACCTTCCCGGGCGCGGACTTCCAATACCTATCCGCGAACGTGATCGTCGCTGCGACGGGCAAGACGCTGTTCCCGGCGTACGGCGTGAAGCGGTTCCCCACCAGCCTCGGCAACCACACGGTCGGCGTCGGCTTCATCGGCGAGGTGCTCAAGGACACGCCAACGATCGTCACGCCCACCGGCGTGGCCGGCCTGAGCTTCCAGGACGAAGCGGACGCCGCGAACCGCGCCGTCGCCGAGCTGCGCGACGCCGGCGTGAAGACCAGCGTCCTCGTCGTCCACCAGGGCGGCTCGCAGACGGCGCCGGCCGGGCTGAACGGCTGCACCGGCAACCTCGTAGGCAGCCCCATCGCCGACATCGCGCAGCGCCTCGACCCTTCGATCAAGGTGATCATCTCCGCGCACACGCACGCCGAGTACCGCTGCACGATCACGACGAACGGCATCACGCGGCTCATCACCAGCGCGTCCTCGTTCGGGCGAGTCCTGTCGGACATCACCCTGACGCTGAAGGACACGACCGGCGACCTGGTCAGCGCCGCGGCCACCAACGTGCTGGTCAGGAACGCCACGAACTCGCCGGGCACCGGTGTCGTCCGGCAGGCGGACCCGTCGAAGGCCGACCCGGCCGTTGCCGATGTCGTCCAGCACTACGTCACCGCGGCGGCGCCACTGGCGAACCAGGTGATCGGCAAGATCCAGGGTGACCTCACCCGCGCCGCCAGCCCGCTCGGCGAATCGGCCCTCGGCGACGTGATTGCCGACGCGCAGTACGTCGCGACGAAGCCGGCCGGTCTCGGCGGAGCGCAGCTGGCGTTCATGAACCCCGGCGGCATCCGGGGCGACCTGCTCACCACGGACGTCTCGCCCGGCGGTGAGGCGATCGGCGAGGTCACCTACGGCGAGGCGTTCACCGTGCAACCGTTCGGAAACAGCCTGGTCACCAAGACGATGACCGGCGACCAGATCCACCGTGTCCTGGAGCAGCAGTTCACCGGCTGCGGCGGGCAGGGGTCGGCGAAGACGCTGCAGATCTCCTCGACGCTGAAGTACGAGTCGACACCCGCGGCGGCGGCCTGCGCGAGCAAGATCGGCCGCATGTGGGTCAACGGCGTGCTCGTCGCCCCGACGGACACGTTCCGGGTGACGATGAACAACTTCATCGCCACCGGTGGCGACGGGTTCACGGTGTTCAACGAGGGCACCAATGCGCTGGGGGGTGCGCAGGACATCGACGCGCTCGTGGCCTACTTCGCGGCCAACGCACCGGCGGGGATCGCCGTGCCGGAGCTCAACCGAGTGGTCGCCGCCACCCCGTAGCTGTACGACGTGGGACTTTGGTCCCGGGGCGTCGGGACCTTGGCCAGGCGCGCCCCGGATCGTCGTTGAGTAGTAGTTATCAGCAACACCACGCGCTACGCAGCACCGGACGATTCGCGGCCTTTGGGACGCGCTGTGGGGGCAGTTCG
>JAVHVL010000625.1:0-2711 GCA_032160565.1 Pseudonocardiales bacterium
TCGCCAACGGTCGAGAGCCGGGCCGAAGCCAGGGTGGCGCACGCCGGCAGTGGCGACATGATTCAGCAGAAGGCCCTGGTGGGTCCTAGTTTCGCGTCGTCGTTCAACGCGCCGGATCGCGGGCACCACGACACGCTCGAGGTCTTTCCAGAGCGAGTCAACGCTATTGGGATCGAGGCCAGGTGGTGGGCTCTCGAGCCGGTACATGTCTCTGACCCATCCGAGGTAGTGAGCAGCGACCGGGTTAGCCGAGGCAGCCAACCACTCACGTCGACGCCAGAGCACCACCGCGTCTCGGAGACGCGGCCCTGCCGGTTGTCCGAACCCACCAATGAGAGCGGCCGGCAGATGATGCTGCTCGCGGTCTGGCACCAAGACAGGATCCCGCGATGGTGGCAGCGGCCCACTCGTGGGGAGTCGGCCTGTCGTTAAGGAACGCGCCGAAGGCAACCACTTGCCACAGGTCCGACAACCTGCCAACGAACCCACGCGACCTTGGCCGCCCACCGGGCCAACCGCTGTGGGTTCCACTCTCGCTGAACCCACGGACGAACTGTTGGTAAGGAACGTGTCACCGGCCGCCACTCGGTGCCGGGCTGAACCTACGAGCCCTGCTCATGGTGTCTCAGCCGGTCGGGTCTGGTGACGTGGTCTTGCCGAGGTGTCGGTAGATGGTGGGGCGAGTGACGCCGAATTCGTCGGCGATCTGTTGGACGGTGTGTTGGCGTTTGCCGTCGTCGCCGAGCTCGTCGTACATCTGCCCGGCGAGGCTCACCTGTCGTGGCCCAAGCTTGGGCTTCTGCCCGCCGGTACGCCCCCGTGCTCGGGCGGCGGCCAGTCCGTCGATCGTTCGCTCGGACATCGATCTGCCGCCGGACCCATCCGCCGGCGCCGGCGGACCGGAAGGCACCGCGGAGGACGACGATGGGCCGGTACGAGCGAGTCCGGCCGAAGGCAACCGGCCGCCGAGGGACCCAGGCGGGATCCATGGCGTATTATGTTTTACATGGACCATAATGGAGCGCGCTTCGAGACGTGAGTGAGGTGACCATGGCGGAAAGCGGACGCCCCCGGGAGTTCGACGTCGACGAGGCACTCGACAAAGCTGTCGAGGTGTTCTGGAGGCAGGGCTACGAGGCCACCACACTCGACGACCTGACCAACGCGATGCAGATCGCCCGCACCAGCCTCTACCACGCGTTCGGCAACAAGGAGGCCACGTTCCGCCGTGCCGTCGAGCGCTATGCACAAACGCGCATGGGCTATCTCGACGAGGCGATTGGCCTGCCCACGGCGCGCGCGGTCGCTGAGCACTATCTGCGCAGCAATCTGATGGCGGTCACGGCCCGGGGCGGAGATCCGACCGGATGCCTGACAATCCAGGGGGGACTGGCGGCCGGTGCGGCCGATCAGGGAGTGGTCCAGTTCCTGGGCGACTGCCGCGCCGGCGCCGAGGCTCGCCTCGCCGAGCGCTTCCGTGCCGCGGCGGCCCAGGGAGACCTTCCGCCGGACGAACAACCCGCACACCTGGCGAAGTACCTCTTCACTATCGCCGCGGGCCTGGCGGTGCAGGCGCGGGCCGGAGCCTCCCGCGCCGACCTCGCTCCTGTCGTTGAGAGGACGCTGAGCGCCTTCCCCGGCTGAGCCGCACACAGCCCTGGGCCGAACCAGGTCGCCCGCGGAATACAGTGACACCCGGGCTAGTTGTGTACTAACAGGAACATAATTTGTCGCCACACGAAAGAAGCCCGCAATGACTGACCAGACCTCGCCCGGGGCATCCTCGGCCCGCACCCCTCGGATCCGCCTCGGACTCGTCGGCTTCGGCAACTGGGCGCACGACGCTCACATTCCTGTCTTGGCCCTGCTGCCGCAGTACGAGATCACAGCGGTGTACAGCCAGCGTGGTGAAGCCGCGCGCAAGGCAGCCGAGGAGTTCGGCATCCCCCACGTGGCTGGCACGCTCGACGAACTGGTCAACCACCCGGATGTCGACATGGTCCTGGTGCTGACCACGGCACCGCAACACGAGGTCGCCGTGCGCGCCGCGATCGCCGCGGGCAAGGACGTGTACAGCGAATGGCCGCTGACCCCGGACCCGCGGACGTCCGCCGAACTGCTGCGGCTGGCGAAGGAGGCAGGAGTGCGGACCGTCATCGGTGTGCAGCGTGACCTGGCGGCCGCCTTCCGCTACGCCCGCGACCTGATCGACGACGGTTACGTGGGGTCGATCCGGTCGGTGCGCATGCACGTCAGCGTGCCGTTCTTCGGTGGCACGCGCCCCGAGGCGATGCGCTGGTCCATCCCCGAGGAGACCTTCCTCAGCGTCGTCGCCGTCTTCGGCGGTCACCTCCTCACCCCGCTGTTCTCCGTGGTCGGACGACCGCGCGAGTTCTCGGCCGTAGCGGTGAACCAGTTTCCCGAGGTCACCATCCAGGAGACCGGGGAGCAGGTCCCGAGCACCGCGAAGGACCAACTGATCCTGGCGGGGACGCTCGTAGGCGGCGGCGTCCTGTCGGTCCACATCGAGGGCGGCAAGCAGTTCGGCTCGGGCGTGCAGATCGACATCACCGGCACCGCCGGCGACCTGCGCATCAGCAATACCTCCGCCTACGGCGGCGTGAACGAGAACTACCAGGTCGAGGGCGGCCATGAGGGTGACACCGTGATGGCACCTCTGCCCATCCCCGCCCAGTACGACCGGCTCCCCG
>JAVHVL010000163.1:0-2617 GCA_032160565.1 Pseudonocardiales bacterium
CAGGAAGATCGAGCCCCACCAGAAGTACTTGAGCAGCAGCCCGCCGGCGATGGGGCCGAGCGCGATCGCCATGCCGGACGCGCCGGCCCAGATGCCGATCGCCTTGGGGCGCTCGCTCGGCTCGAAGACGTTCTGGATGATCGACAGCGTCTGCGGCTGCACGGCGGCGGCGCCGATCCCCATGAGCGCGCGGAACAGGATCAGCGTGGTGGGCGAGCCCGCGAACGAGCACAGCGCGGAGGTGACGCCGAACGCCGCCATGCCGAACAGCAGCATCCGCTTGCGGCCGAGGCGGTCGCCGAGCACGCCGCCGGTGATCAGCAGCCCGGCGAAGACGAGGGCGTAGCTGTCGATGGACCACTGCATCTGGCTCTGGGAGGCGCCGAGATCCTCCTGGATCGTCTTCAGGGCCACATTGAGGATGGTGTTGTCCAGGATCACGACCAGCAGGCAGACCACCAGCACGCCGAGGATCGCCCAGCGCCGGCGCTGCACCAGCGTCTCATCCATGTCGCTCCCGTCCAATATCGCTACGCTCTCGTATCGCTATTGGAGCACTACTCATTCAGATACACAAGCGTAGCGTTATTCGACGGAGGGGCGCTGGGCGAAATCAGCGAATGCCTGCAGGTTCGCCAGCGACTCCCCGCGCTTCACCCGCCACGCCCACTCGCGCCGGATCGAGCTGCCGAAGCCGAGTTCGAGCAAGTGGTTGAAGGTGCCGTCGGCGTACTCCAGCACGCAGCCGAGCACCCGGTCGACCTCCTCGGGCGTAACCGCGGCAAGAGGCAGCCGGCCGGTAAGGTAGACATCTCCCGCTGCGTCGATCGCCCACGCCACGGCGTACATGCGGACGTTGCGCTGCAACAGGAACGCGTACACCTGCTCATGATTCTCGTCCGGCTTGCGCACCACGAACGCCTCGATCTCGAGCGCATGCCGGCCTACCGTCAGCCAGCACGCGGTCATCAGCCTCCGCTCGCCCGGCAGCGCGACCACGAACGCGCCGGGGCCCACCCGCTCGAACTGCAGCTCCTGCTCGCGGATCACCGACTCGATGGCCTCGGCCGGCGTCACCCGTTGACCGCCTGCACCTCCGGCGAGCCGAGCTCCTCGATGGCCGCGGTGTATGCGGAGAGCAGCCCCTCGGTGGTGCGGCTCCACGAGAACCGCTCGGCGTGCGGCCGGGATCCAGCCGCCAGTTGCCGCAGCGCGCGGGGGGCGCGCAGCAGTTCGCCCAGCACCTTGGCCCAATGCTCGGGGTCGTGCCCGTCGACGAGAACACCCGATACGCCGTCGGCGACGGCCGTGGGCAGCCCGCCCACGGCGGCGGCCACGACGGGCGTGCCGCAGGCCTGCGACTCGAGGGCGACCAGCCCGAAGGACTCGTTGTAACTGGGCACGACGGTGAGGTCCGCGGCGCGGTAGTAGTCGGCAACGGTGCCCCGCGAGGCGGGCGGCACGAAGCGGACGGTGTCGGTGAGCTCGAGGGTGGCGGCCAGGCCACGAAGCCAGTCCGGCTCGGCCAGGACGGATCCGCTCGGCGCACCGAGCACCACCACCTGCAAGTCGGTCAGCGACGGGTCGCTGCGTGCCTCCGCCACCGCGCGCAGTAGGAGATCGGGGGCCTTCAACGGCTGGATGCGACCGACGAACAGCAGCGTGGGCACCCGCTCAGGCAGCCCGAGCCGGCGCCGGGCCTCGGCGGAGGAGCCGGGGGTGAACGTCCCCAGATCCACTCCGGGCGCAACTGTCTGCACCGCGGACGGCCGCGCGCCGTACAGGGTGATCAGCTCCGCGGCCTCCTCGTCGGTGGAGGCGATCAGGCGGTCGGCCTCGGCCACGACCTGCTCCTCGCCGATGACCCGCGACATCGGCTCGGGCACGTCACCCTCGGCCAGCAGCGCGTTCTTCACCTTCGCGAGCGTGTGCGCCGAGTGCACCAGCGGCACGCCCCATCGCTCGCGCGCCAGCCAGCCCACCTGGCCGGACAGCCAGTAGTGCGAGTGGATCACGTCGTACCAGCCCGGGTCGTGGAAGGCCTCGGTGCGCATCACGCCCGCGGTGAAGGCACACAGCTGGGCGGGGAGGTCACCCTTGGCGAGCCCCTCGAACGGGCCGGCCGTGACGTGCCGGACCAGGACACCGGGGTGCATCTCGACGAAGGGGGGCTGTTCGCTCGCGGTGGCGCGGGTGAAGATCTCGACCGCCACGCCGGCATCGGCGAGGCGCTTGGCGGTCTCCACGATGTAGACGTTCATCCCGCCGGCGTCGCCGCCACCCGGGGCGTCCAGCGGCGAGGTGTGGACGCTCAGCATCGCCACGCGGCGCGGCTCAGTACCACGCGAGATGCGATGCACCCACTGCCCCTTCCGGTATCCGACTCCTGTACGCAACGCCGGGCCACCCTCGATCATGCCCGACTGGCCGAACCCCGCAGAATGAGAGCATGTCCCGTGGCATCGCAGTCGTAACAGGAGCAAGTAGCGGAATTGGGGCGGCGACGGCCCGCCGGCTAGCGGCCGAGGGGTACGAGGTTGTCGCGGCGGCCCGTCGCTTCGATCGATTGGAGCGGCTCGCGGCGGAGGTGCCGGGTGTCCGGGCCGTCACCCTCGAC
>JAVHVL010000197.1:0-9430 GCA_032160565.1 Pseudonocardiales bacterium
ATCCGCTCGATCAGGTAGCGGTCGTGGCTGACCACGACGAGGGTGCCGGCCCAGGAGTCGAGCAGGTCCTCGAGTGCGGCGAGGGTGTCGGTGTCCAGGTCGTTGGTCGGCTCGTCCAGCAGCAGCACGTTCGGCCGCCCGAGCAGCAGGCGCAGCAGCTGCAGCCGGCGCCGCTCGCCGCCGGAGAGGTCCGCCACCGGGGTCCACTGCCGCTCGTTGGCGAAGCCGAACCGCTCGGCGAGCTGGGTGGCCGACAGCTCGGTGCCGTCCAGCGTCGCGGTGGTGCGCACCTCCTGCACCGCCTCGATGACGCGCAGGTTTCCCGGCAGCTCCGTGACATCCTGCGACAGGTAGCCGACGTGGACGGTCTGCCCGATGCGGACCGTGCCGCTGGTCGGCGTGATCTCCCCGGCCAGCAGTCGCAGCACGTGCGTCTTGCCGGAGCCGTTCACCCCGATGACGCCGATCCGGTCGCCGGGGCCGACGTGCCAGCTGACGTGGTCGAGCAGCGTGCGATCGCCCACCCGCATCGTCACGTCCTCGACGTCGTACACCGAACGGCCCAGCCGCCGCTGGGCGAGCGAGCGCAGCTCCACCGACGAGCGGGGCTCCGGCACGTCGGCGATCAGCGCCTCCGCGGCGTCGATGCGGAACTGCGGCTTGGACGTCCGGGCCGGGGCGCCGCGGCGCAGCCAGGCGAGCTCCTTGCGCAGCAGGTTCTGCCGGCGCGCCTCGGACGTGTCCGCCTGCCTGGCCCGCTCGGCGCGCGCCAGCACGTACGCCGCGTAGCCGCCGTCGAACTGGCGGACCGAGCCGGCCACGACCTCCCACGTGCGCAGGCACACCGCGTCGAGGAACCAGCGGTCGTGCGTCACGACGAGCAGCGCACCCCGCCGGTCGACGAGGTGCCGCGCCAGCCAGGTGATCCCCTCGACGTCGAGGTGGTTGGTGGGCTCGTCCAGCACGAGCAGCTCCGCCTGCTGGACGAGTGCGGCGGCCAGCGCCACGCGCCGGCGCTCGCCACCGGACAGCCGGTCGACGACCGTGTCGAGACCCACCGCGGCCAGCCCCAGCCCGCCGAGCACCTCGCGCACCGCTGCGTCGCCGGCCCACTCGTGCTCCGCGGCGTCACCGAGGACGACCTGGCGCACCGTCGCGCCGGCCGGCAGGTGCCCGCGCTGGTCGACGGTGGCCACGCGCGTGCCGCCGGTACGGGTGACCCGGCCGGAGTCGGGCGGCTCGGCGCCGGTGATCATCCGGAGCAGGGTGGACTTGCCGTCGCCGTTGCGGCCGACCACGCCGATGCGCTCACCGTCCGCGACGCCGAGGGAGACGCCGTCCAGCACGACCGTCGTGCCGTAGGCCTTGCTGACGGCCTCCAGGTTGACCAGGTTGGCCATCAGAGCACGACCCGGGCGCCGGGCGCCGGGCCGCTGGCGACCCTGGTGGTGCGGCAGACGCCTTCGCCGGCGAGGGCGGCCGCGAGCCGGGTGGCGGCGCCGGCGTCGGCGCAGAGAAAGGCACACGTCGGGCCGGAGCCGGAGACGATCCCGGCGATGGCGCCCAGCTCCTGTCCGGCGCGGAGGGTACGGCGCAGCGACGGCGCGAGCGCCAGCGCCGCCGGCTGCAGGTCGTTGCCGAGCACCGCGCCCAGGCGGTGCGGGTCGCCGGCTCGCAGCGCGTCGAGCACCGGGTCCGGCGCGCCGATCGGCTCGGGGGCATCGCCCGCGCCGCGCTGCCGGTCCAGTTCCCGGTACGCGTCGACCGCCGGGATCCCGAACGACGCGACGGCGAGCACCCAGTTGAACTCGCCGGTGGCGAGCACCGGAGTGAGCAGCTCGCCCCGTCCGGTGCCCAGGGCCGTCCCGCCGGTGAGGGGAAAGGCGACGTCACTGCCCAGTTCGGCCGCCAGGCCGAGCAGCTGCGACTTGGACGTGCCGGTCTGCCAGAGCGTGGCGCACGCGAGCAGCGTGGCTGCCGCGTCCGCTGACCCGCCGGCCATCCCGCCGGCGACCGGGATCGCCTTGAGGATCTCCAGCCGGACGTCGGGCGGCACCTGTGCGCGGTCGGCCAACAGCGACGCGGCCCGCCAGGCGATGTTGTCCGGCCCGGTGGGCACGGCATCCGTCTGCGTGCCGCTGACATGGATCTCCAGGCCAAGCCCGTCGGTGGCGGTCACCTCGTCGGCGAGGTCGACGGCCTGGAACACCGTCACCAGCTCATGGAAGCCGTCCGGCCGCAAGGGGCCGACCCCGAGATGCAAGTTGATCTTCGCCGGCACGCGCACCCGGACGGCGCGCGTGTTCTCGGCGAGCGGCATTCAACCGATGCTAGTGATCGGCCTGTCGCCCCACCGACCGCTACAGCCCGCGGAGCGCGGGCAGCAGTTCGGCCTGCGCCCACTCGAGGAAGCCGGCCTGCCTGCCGCCGCCGATCTGGACCGGCGCCACGTGCGTGAAGCCGGCGTCGACGAACTGCCGTACCGCCTTCACGTGCGCCTCGACGTCCGGGCCGCACGGGATCGCGTTGGCGACGTCGTCCTTGGTGACGAACTGGCTGGCCGCGGCGAAGGCAGCCGTGCCGGGGAGCTCGGAGTTGACCTTCCACCCGCCGCCGAACCAGCGGAACTGCTCGTGCGCGCGGTCGATCGCCGCTTGACGGTCCTGGTCGTAGCTGATCGGCACCTGCCCGACCCGCGGCTTGCCGTGGCCGCCCGCGGCGTCGAACATCTCGCCGAGCTTCGCATCCGGCGCGACCGCGATCATCAGGTCGGCCTGCCGGCCGGCGAGCGTGCACGATTGCTTGCCGGACACGGCCACGCCGATGCGCGGCGGCGGATTGCCCACGTCCCAGAGCTTGGCGGAGTCGACGCGGTAGTGCCGGCCGCGGTGGTTGACGTACTCGCCGGTGAACAGCGCGGCGATGATGTCGATGGCCTCGTCGAGCATCTCGTGACGCACGTTGACCGGGGGCCACGCACGGCCGGCGACGTGCTCGTTCAGGTTCTCGCCGGCGCCGAGGCCGAGGGTGAAGCGCCCCTCGCTGAGCAGCCCGACGGTGGCGGCCTGCTGCGCGACGACGGTCGGGTGATATCGCATGGTCGGGCACGTCACGTACGTCATCAGCTCCACGCGCTGCGTCGCGTGCGCGACGGCGCCGAGTACCGCCCAGGCGTTGGGGGAGTGGCCCTGGCTGTCCAGCCACGGGAAGTAGTGATCGCTGATGACCTCGAAGTCGAAGCCGGCGTCCTCGGCCGCGACCGCGTCCTGCACGAGCGCGGCGGGCCCGGACTGTTCGCACATCAGGGTGTATCCGAACTGGGTCATGCGGTGGACCTACCCGGTGGCGGCGTGCCGGAAAACAGGTTCGGCCCATGTCAGTGCCCCGCCCTAGGGTGAGCGGGTGGCCGCTACCGCGGCGGACGACGGTGGCCGCTACCGCAGCGGTCGACGAATGGGGGGTAAGCACATGGCAGACGTGATCCGGGCTACCGGACTCGTCAAGACCTACGGGCGGCTGCGCGCCCTGGACGGCCTCGATCTGGCCGTCCCCGAAGGCACCGTGCTGGGGCTGCTCGGCCCGAACGGCGCGGGCAAGACCACCGCGGTGCGCATCCTCACCACCCTGCTGGACGCCGACGGTGGATCCGCCGAGGTGGCCGGCTTCGACGTCGCGCGCGAGCCGGGCCGGGTGCGCGCCAGCATCGGCCTCTCGGGGCAGTACGCCGCGGTCGACGAGTACCTCACCGGCTTCGAGAACCTGGACATGGTCGGGCGGCTGTACGGCCTCGGCGCGCGGCGCTCGCGTGAGCGCGCCCGCGAACTGCTCGACCGGTTCGACCTCGCCGAGTCCGCCGACCGCCCGGTCAAGGGCTACTCCGGCGGCATGCGCCGCCGCCTCGACCTCGCCGGCGCCCTCGTCGCCCAGCCGTCCGTGCTGTTCCTCGACGAACCGACCACCGGGCTCGACCCGCGCAGCCGCACCGACATGTGGGAGGTCATCCTCGAGCTGGTCAAGGCCGGCACCACGCTGCTGCTCACCACCCAGTACCTCGAGGAGGCCGACCGGCTCGCCGACGACATCCTGGTGATCGACCACGGCCGCGCCATCGCGCAGGGCACGGCCGACCACCTCAAGGCCCAGGTCGGCGGCGAGCGGGTCGAGGTCGTGCTCGGCACCCAGGCCGATCTCGCCGGCGCGGAGACCATCCTGGCCTCGCTCGCCGACGGGCCGGTCACGGTGGAGGAGCACAGCCGCCGGGTCATCGCGCCGGTCAAGGGCGGCGCCGGCGTGCTCATCGAGGCGCTGCGCCGGCTCGACGGCGAGGGGATCGCGGTCATGGACGTCGCGCTGCGGCGCCCCACCCTCGACGACGTGTTCCTCACCCTCACCGGCCATGCCGCGGAGGAAGAGCAGCCTGCGACGACCGAGGCGAAGGCCAAGGAGGCCGTCAAGTGACGATGACACTCACCAAGGCTGTGGCCGACGGCGCGATCGTCGCCAAGCGCAACCTGATCAAGATCAAGCGGGTGCCCGACCTGCTGGTCTTCTCGACGATGTCGCCGATCATGTTCATCCTGCTGTTCGCGTACGTGTTCGGCAGCTCGATCCACATCCCCGGCATGAGCTACCGAGAGTTCCTGATCCCGGGGATCTTCGCGCAGACGGTGATCTTCGGTGCCACGATCACCGGCGCCGGGCTGGCCGACGACATCCAGAAGGGGATCATCGACCGGTTCCGGTCGCTGCCGATGTCGCGCTCCGCGGTGCTCGTCGGGCGTACCGGCAGCGACGTGCTCAACAACGTGCTCGTCATCGTCGTCATGTCGCTGACCGGGTTGGCGGTCGGCTGGCGGATCCGCACGGACGTGTTCCACGCGGCGAGCGGCTTCCTGTTGCTGCTGGCCTTCGCCTACGCCATGTCGTGGATCATGGCGTGCGTCGGGCTGGTGGTGCCCAGCCCGGAGGTCGTCAACAACGCCTCGTTCATGGTGATCTTCCCGCTCACCTTCGTGGCCAACACGTTCGTGCCCACGAACGGCTTCCCCGGTTTCCTGCGCACGATCGCGAACTGGAACCCGGTGTCGGCGGTCACCCAGGCGGCCCGGCAGCTGTTCGGCAACACCAGCGACAAGTTCCCTGTGCCGCACTACTGGTCGCTCGAGCACCCGATCATCTACACGTTGATCTGGGTGGTCGCGCTGCTCCTGGTGTTCGTGCCGCTGTCCGTGCGGCTCTACAAGCGGGCGGCCAGCCGCTGAGCTCCCCGGCCGGCCACGCGCCGCCGACCCTTTCGCGGTCACCGGACGACGCGTAGCCAGACGTTCGTCGCGCCGGGCGCCTCGCTGAGGCTGAGGCGCTCCAGCCTGACGTTCGCCCCGCCCGGATGATCGAAGAGGCGGACGCCGTCGCCGAGCAGTACCGGCGCGATGCACACGAAGATCTCGTCGAGCACACCCGCCTCGAGGCACTGCCGGGCGACGCTCGCGCCGAGGATGTTGACGTACTTCTCGCCCGCGGCTGCCTTGGCGGCCGCGACGCCCGCGTCGAGGTCGCGGACGTACGTGATGTCCGGCGCTGCCGCGTCCGGCGGGTGGTGCGTGACGACGAACTGCGGCCCGCTCCATCCGCCGCCGAACGGTTTGCCTTCCTGGTCCGTGCCCTTGTGCGGATCGTCGCCGCGGAAGGTGCGGTTGCCTACGAGCAGCGCCCCGATGTCACCGATGAGCTCGTCCACGACCGGGTTCGGGCCGAGATGCTCGGTCAGCCACGACATGTCGCCGCCCGGTCCGGCGATGAATCCGTCCAGTGACATGGTCGCCGAGTACAGCAACTTGGCCATGAAACTACCTCCGTCGAGAGCGCGCCCCAGAGGACCTTGACACGTCACGTCGCCGGGCGCAGTGTCCATTTGTACCGATGTGTGGCTTATCTTCCTGCCCGTCCGACGCCGGCATCGGTCCGAACGTGGAGGAACGCGCCATGCCTCGTCCCGTCGTTGCTGTTCTGTCCGCAGCCGTCCTGGCGTTGAGCATGTCGGCCTGGAGGCAAGCAGGTGCGAGCCCTCCCGCGCGCACCGTGGCGGCGAGCTCGAGCGCCTACGGCCCGGAGCTCCCGGTCAGCACGAGGCTGCAGGATCGCCGTGAGGTGGCGGCGGGGACGAGGGCGTACTCCGTCGGCTTCCAGGACGGCCGCTTCTATGCAAACGGCTGGCATATCACCGGTGAGATGGGGGGCGTCTGGACGCCACCGCTCAAGCTCGTCGACGGCGTGTGGTTCGGCCTCGACGGTCAGTGGGTCGGCCCGGCGACCACGTTCTTCAGCGGACAGGGGTACACGCGCTACGCCCTTCCCGCTGCCGCCGGGCTCGGCGTGCAACGCACCGACTTCGTGCCCGACGGCGTCCGCGGAGCGCTGTTCGGGCTGACCATCACCAACCCGGGCGCGGCGCGCACGGCGAGGCTCTCCGTCGACGCCCACTCCGAGCTGATGGGGCAGTACCCGTGGGGCTTCTCCGGCGTAACACCGAACGCGAGCGACAACCTGCCCGACGCCGGCAACTACGACGGTCAGAACCTGGCGTTCACCGACGACGGGGCCTTGCCAGGCGCCCCGGTACACCATTACGCGGCCCTGGTCGGGACCTCGCTGACGCCGGACTCGGGGACGATCGGCCAGCGGTTCTGGGGTCCGCAGTCCGGACATCGCTGCACCGGAACGGAGCCCGGGGCGCCGGCCGACCCGAAGCCCGTGGCGTGCGACGACGGCCCGTTCGGGCGCGGCACCGGTGGCGAGCTCAACTACACGCTCTCGCTGCCTGCCGGCGGTTCGCGGACGGTGTGGGTGGCGGTGGCGGGGTCGGACGCCGGCCTTTCCGCGGCGCATCAGCAGCTGTCGCAGGCGTTGCAGGATCCTGCGGGCGCGCTCGCCGCGAAGGCCGCGTCCAGGCAGCGCTTGGCGAACATGACGAAGCTCTCGCTCCCGGGCGACCCGTTCGTTCAGCAGGCCGTCGACTGGGGCAAGCAGAACATGGCGGACTTGACGCAGAGCGCGGACAACCTGCAGATCCGCTGGACCAACCAGGGCAAGCAGTTCCCACCGCCGCTCGGGGCGGTTGCCAAGGCGGACTGGATCGGAGCCGGATTCCCGGACTATCCATGGATCTTCGGTACCGATGCCGAGTACACGGCCTTCGCCGCGATGGCGGTCGGCCAGTTCGAGGCGATCGAGGGGCACCTGCGGACACTTCGCGACGTGTCCGACCTCCTCAACAACCGCTCGGGCGTCGTCGCCCATGAAGTGGTCTCCGACGGCTCGATCTGGTTCGGGCACGACTCGCGAAGCACGAACCCGGACGGCACGACGAGCTACGACTTCAACACCGACGAGACCGTGAAGTTCCCGAGCACCGTCGCGCTGGTGTGGCGCTGGAGCGGCGACAACGGCTTCCGCGATCAGATGTACGACTTCGCGGTACGCAATCTGAAGTACGTCGTGCGCACGCTGGACGCCGACCACGACGGCTGGCCGGAAGGGCTCGGCAACGTGGAACGCAGCGGCATGGGGCCGGAGAAGCTGGACAACGCCGTGTACCTGATCCGGGGGCTGTTCGACCTGGCCGACATGGCGCGCTCGAAGCACGACGGCCCGACCAACGCCTGGGCGACGAGCCTCGCGCAAAAGCTCAAGCAGCGCTTCGACAGCACGTGGTGGTACCAAGCCGCGCAGCAGTACGCGGACTCGCTCACCGATCCGGGCAACGTCCAGGTCTTCCAGAAGCACTGGATCGGGCAGACGCCGATGGAGGCCGAGCTGCGCGTCGGCGGTCAGATCGTTCCCGGACTGGCGCCGCTGGGGCACGGCAGCACCGCGCTCGCCGGGCGCGAGAACGACTGCTTCAGCGGCACGCCGCCGTACAACCCTGGGTTGTTCCACACCGGGTGCGGCGGCGGGCCGAACGGTCTCGGCGAGCGGGTGATCTTCGGGCTGACCACCTCGATCCAGTCGGTCGGTGAGGGCAACTACGGCCGGCTGGGCCCGGGGCAACAGCAGCGTTACACGCACGCGCTGGCCGAGCCGATGTTCGCCGAGCCCGCCACCGGCGGAACGCCTGACGAGCAGCCCGGAGCGATGCCCGAGATCTTCCCTTCGCCCGATCAGGGAGCCAACATCGACCGCTGCTGGACGTGCCGCTCGATGTTCATGCAGGCCTGGGGCAACTACGGCACCGCGTGGCCCGTCGTGCATCAGTGGCTGGGCGTGCGCCCGGATCTCGGCCGTAACCGGGTCGAGTTCGTTCCGCAGGTCCCGCAGGGGCAGAGCTCCGTGGCGGGGCAGGCCATCCGCCTCGGCGGAGGTTCCGCGGACGTGCGCGCCACCCACAGCGGCAGCAGCTACGTCACCGAGATAAACACGAGCAGTGGCGTCGGAGCCCGCGTCGTGATGATCGGCCACACCCTGCCGCACGGCGCACGGACCGCGGCGGTGGCTCTGGACGGCCAGGCAGTCAGCGCGTACCAGACGACCGTGACCAACCGCGGGGTCGAGGTGACGATTGCGACCACTGCCGGGCACCACGTCCTGACCATCACTGCCTGAGCGTTACCGCTGCGCGCACCGGTGAACCCGGCTTGGCCTGGCAGGATCACGCAGCGTGCCGGGTGATCAGTCGGAGGTGCCTGGACCTCGATGGCGAGTCCGCCAACCTGACGCCCGCAGGTGGCGACGATGGCTCAACCGGAAGCTGGCGCAAGCCGACGTGACCGCACCAGACGGTTCCCGCTATCTCGTGCGGATATCCAGAAACCTTCCGTTCCGTGGCTCGCCACTCGGGCCGTTCGACGATCTGCTTCCGCCGCATCTCTCGCTGCCGGTACTCGTCGCTGCGAACCTGTACGCACGTGGTCGCTCCGGGTGGAGCATCCAGATCATTCAGCCCGAGACCGCGTGGCGGGCCGAGCGCGTCATCTTCACCGAGAAGGTACGAGGCGGCGCGGCCGTTGCCGACACTGCGATCGCGCTGGCGAATTCAGTCCATCAAGGCGCGAGGCCATGGGAAGAACCCCGAGGAGCATGGTTCCGGGTCAAGCAGTACATGAACTGGGGCTGATCCGGGCTACGCGCTGACTGGTCGATTGGACCGGTGGAGGAGTCATGGTCGGGTACCGCGGTCGCCGATGGACCTGCTCGGCATCCTCGCGATGATCGACAGAGCGGATTCTCTGTGTCTCACCAGGATCGCGCTGTTGATCAGCTTCGAGGTCGGCCACGATAACGCGGCCGCGCGGCCGCGGTTAGACGATCTCGAGGGTGGGGTGGTGCATGCGGTTTCGGCGGGGTGTCTGTTCGGGGTCGATCCATCTCGGGGGGGTCCAGTGCGGGATGCCGTCGAGCATGGTGCAGGTCCAGCCGAGGTTGGGGTGTTCGCGGT
>JAVHVL010000236.1:0-2869 GCA_032160565.1 Pseudonocardiales bacterium
GACCGCGATTCCGACCAGTGCGAGCAGGATCCAGCCGGCGGTGTGACGACGGCCGCTCGAGGTCATGTCGCAGCGCCCTTCGTGGCCGGCGCAGCGAGTCGCAGCACCGCACGGGCGCCGGTACAGCCGTCCCGGTTCTCCAGCGTCACGTCGCCGCCCCATCGCTGGGCGAGCTGACGCGCGATCGAGAGGCCAAGGCCGGTCCCGCTGGCGCCGGCGCGTCCCGCGACGCCGCGGTGGAAGCGCTCGAACACGGCGTCGTCCTCCCCGGGCGCGAGGCCGATGCCCTCGTCCAGGACCTCGATGTCGCGCCCGCGCACGCAGACAGTCACCCGCCCGCGGCCGGCGTAGGCGATGGCGTTCTCGATCAGCGAGTCGAGCGCACGCTCGGCGTCCGGCGCCGCTCCGAACGCCGCGCTCGGGTTGCTGTCGGGCGCGCGGATGAGCTCCACGCGGCGCTCGGCTGCGGCAGCGCGCCAGCGCGCGACGCCCTCGTCCGCGATGTTGGCCGGGTCCAGCTCGCTGCCCGGCCCTTTCCCGTTTTGAGCGCGCGACAGCGCCAGCAGTTCGTCGACCATCCCGGCGAGCCGGTCCACCTCGCGGATGCCCTCCTGCAGATCGGGCTCCGCCTGGGCGGGCGTCTCGGCGACGCTGGCCTCCTCGAGCCGCAGCCGCAACCCGGTCAAGGGTGTGCGCAGCTGGTGCGACGCATCGGCGACGAAGCGCTTCTCGGTGGCGAGCGCGCGGCTCAGCTTGTCCGTCATCTCGTTGAACGAGCGGGCGAGCGAGCGCTGCTCCGAGCTGCCCTCCACCGGAGCACGCACCTCCAGGTCGCCGTTCGCGATCCGCCGCGCAGCGTCGGTCAGGCGGCGCATTGGGCGCGCGATCTGACGCGCCAGCACGATGCCTGCGGCCAGGCCGAGCAGCAGAACCACGCCCGCGATCAGGCCGAGGCCGCCGAGTGTGCGGCGGACGGCACGGTGCACGGCGTTGACGCTCTGGGTCACGCGCACGGCCCCGTCCGGCCGGCCCGCGCGCAGGATCGGCACCCCGGTGGCGAGGATGTCGCTGTTCAGCGTGTCACTGCGGCGGACGCCCTGGTAGGCGTCGCCGCTCAGCGCCGCGGCGATCTCGGGCCGGCGCGAGTAGTTGCTGCCCAGCTCGTCGGTGCCGGCGCTGTCGGCGAGCACGTTGCCGGTGCGATCCACGATCAGGACGCGCCCCGACACCGAATGCGCGGCGGTGGCGGTGAGCTTGCGCAGGCGATCGCGGGATCCGCGGTCGAGCAGGTCGGAGGCGGTCGCCGCGACGACGTCGGCCTGGCTGCGCGACTGCGAACGCACCTCGGAGTCGACCCGGTTGCGCAGGTTCCGCGCCAGCGGCACGCCGAGCGCGACGATCGCCAGCAGCGTCACGTACGCCAGTGAGAACAGCAGCCGCGTGCGCAGGCTCACGGCTTGAGCTCGTCGTCCCTCGCGAAACGGAACCCGACCCCGCGGACGGTGTGGATGTAGCGCGGCTCGGCCGGGTCGTCGCCGAGCTTGCGGCGCAGTGTGCCGACATGGACGTCGAGCGTCTTGGTCGAGCCGAACCAGTTCTCGTCCCACACCGATGTCATCAGGTGGTCGCGCGTCAGGACGCGGCCGGCGGCTCCTAGAAGCACGGCAAGCAGGTCGAACTCCTTGCGCGAGAGCTCCAGCTCGGTGCCGGCGAGCGTCGCGCGACGCGCGCCCGTGTCGAGCTCGAGGTCACCGAAGTCCATGCGTTCCGCATCGCCCGCGCCGTCGTCGCGACGGCGTCGCAGCACCGCGCGGATGCGCGCGATCACCTCCGGCCCGCTGAACGGCTTGACGACGTAGTCGTCGGCGCCCAGCTCCAGTCCGACGATGCGGTCGGTCTCGGTGCCGCGTGCGGTCAGCATGATGATCGGCGTGTCCGAGCGCCGGCGCAGCTCGCGGCACACGTCGCGGCCGTCGCCGTCGGGGAGCATCACGTCGAGCAGCACCAGCTGTGGGTCGACCTGCTCGGCAAGCTTGAGCGCCGCGGCCGCCGTCTTGGCGACGACAGGCTCGAAGCCCTCGCGTACAAGCGCGCGCGAGAACGGCTCGGATATGGAGTCCTCGTCCTCGACCAGCAGGATGCGCGGACGCGCCGCGTTCGTGGCCACGGGCCAAGGCTAGGGGCCAAATGCGCTTCACCGTGCAGGTTTTCCCCGAACCGCGTCAAGGCTTTGCCATTTCCTTACCCGCCGCTGCGCGTTGCCTTGCACGGCCTGCCGACGATCAAGGAGACAGCAATCGAGGAAAGGCAGGACTCAAATGGCATCCAGGAATCTGATCATCGGGACCAGCACGGCGCTTGCGAGCCTCGGGGGGCTCGCCGCGGCGGCGATCACCGTTGGCGCACCCGAGGCCTCGGCCCCGGCCCAGCCGGCGGCGCAGACCGTCGAGACCCAGACCCAGGTCGTGACAACGGTGGAGCACCGCACGAAGCGCCTGAAGGCGCACCGCTCGCATCACGGGCACCTGGTCGTGACGCCGGCGAAGCCAGCCACCACGGTCCAGGTCGCCGACACGACGCCGAGCACTCCGGCACCGGCTCCGGTCCAGCCGGCTCCGGCCCCCACGGCGCCTCAGGACAGCCAGGGCACCGATGACGGCCTCTCGCACGACGCCGGCGACGACCAGGGCGGCAGCCAGTCGGGCAGCGACGACAGCACCGAGTCCGGGGACGACAGCCAGCAGAGTGGCAGCGACACCGGCAGCGGCAGTGGCAGCGGCGGTGGCGATGGAGCCGACTCCAACGATGACTGAGCCGCACGACCGCGCCCCGGCGCGGACGGACGGCATCGGCACGGCGCGGGCGCAAG